>JAUNPQ010000009.1 GCA_030536615.1 Bacteroidales bacterium
AGTTTCAGCTGGGCAATGCGGAGGTTCTGGAGCGCGGTTATGTTGTTTGGTCTGCGCCGTAGAATTTCCTTATAGTTCTCTATTGCCTGTTTGTAGTGCTTTGTGGATTCCTGTGTCATCTGTTGCTTGGCCTCAGATGACTGTTCCTGTTCTGCGGCCGCTTTGATGGCATCGCCTATGTAGACGGCATCGTTGCCCAAGTTGTAGAGCGCACGTTCGCTGATAGCCGCATCTGTGCCGTTAGATGCCAGACGGTTCAGATTCTTGCGTGCCTGTGTCAGTGCCGCCGAGTCTGATTTCTGGTCATAAAGATTTGCCATGGCTTTGTTGTATACGGCAGCTTCTGAGGCGGCGTTCGCTTTCAGCGCATTGTCATATTCAGTTGCGGCCTCAGGATACTTTTTCTCTTTGAACCGCTCGTTTCCGCGTTTTATGGCGTTGCGCTCTGCTTTGTTGCTCATGTCGGTCTCAGAGCACGATGTGCCGCAGACAGCTATTGCAATGGCCGTGACAAGGAGTATATTATATTTGCAAAGTATCTTCATTCTTCTTTCTTTTTGTCTGCTGACTCTGTGCCGGATTTGGCGTCGGAGGTATTCTTTTTGTCGCTTTTGCTGAAGAAATTCACATTTTTGAGCCAGCTTATCTTGCGCTCTATGACGAGGATGTCTATGATAAGCAGGGCAAGTGCGAGCCATGCAAAAATGGGGAATTGTTCGGCGCTGACCTTGTAGGAGGTTGTGTTAAGTTCCGATTTGCTGATCTTGTCAAGACCTTCCTGCAGTTTGGTGAGGGCTTGCGGATTTGCGCCGTTGACATTTATTCCTTTGCCGGCTTTGGCTATTTCCGCAGCGGCGGTCTCGTTCACGGCTGTGATCACTTCATTGCCATCTTTGTCGGTCATGAATGTGTTTTTGGATGATCCGAGGGGTATGCGTGCGCCTTTGCTTGTGCCTACACCTATCACATCAACGGCTATGCCGCGTTTGGCTGCTTCTGCGGCGGTCTCCACTGCTTGTCCCTCATGATCTTCCGCATCTGTTATGAGAATGATCACTTTATGTGTTTTCTCGTTTTTGCTGAATGTGGCCATTGACATTTCCAGCGCTTCAGCAATGGATGTTCCCTGTAGTTTGACAAGGGATGGCTGAAGATCATTGACAAGCAGTTTGGCGGTATAGAAGTCAGATGTCAGCGGCATCATTGTCTTGGGTTCGCCGGCAAAGACCACAAGGCCTACCCGGTCATCGCCAAGATTGTCCACAAGCTTTTCCATAAGTAGTTTTGCACGGCGCAGACGGCTCATTGACTTCGCATCGTCTGTTGAGGCTGCCAGCATTGAGTTTGACACGTCAAAAGCAATGACAACCTCAAGGTTGCTGACAGAACGTGTCTCCTCTTTCTCGCCGAAGCGCGGGCGTACAAGTATGAATATGATCGCCGCGAGTGCAAACAGTTGCAGGGTTATTTTTATGGCCGGTTTGTACCGCGACGCATCTGGCATCAGCGGCTCTATGGTGGTCGGGTTGCCAAAACGCCTGAGTTTGCGCTTGCGCGAGTATCGTGCAAGCTTATATATCCCCCATATCAATGGAATGGCGAGGAACAGGAATAACAGATATGGATTTGCAAAGTCGAACATCGTCTTCTTGTGAGTCTTGTTTTGTTGTTGACAGGATAAGGTTAGGGAACTGTGCGGAATACGGTGTACCGGAGAATCAGCTCAAGACCGAAGATTCCGATCAGCAGCCACGCCCACAGCATGAAACTATCTTCTGTATGTGAGAAGTGGCTGATATCCATCTTTGTCTTTTCAAGACGGTCAATTTCGTTGAATATGTCACCAAGAGTCTTGTCATCAGTGGCGCGGAAATATTTTCCTCCCGTTTCCTGTGCTATTTTCTGCAATGTGGCTTCGTCAATGACAACGGGCTGTTTTATATAGGTAAGCCGCCCGAATTCATCATAGGCCGGTGTCTCGGCCAGTCCGTTTGTGCCGATTCCTATGGTGTAGATCTTCACATGCTCGTTCTTGGCGATCTCGGAGGCTTGTCCGGGAGCGACAAGGCCAGTGTTGTTTGAACCGTCGGTAAGAAGGATGATGCTTTTGCTTTTTGCCTTTCCTTCTTTTATGCGGTTCAGTGAGGTGGCAATGCCGTCGCCGATAGCGGTGCCGTCGCTGAGCATCTCTGTGTTTAGTCCGGCGATGTATGAATTCAGAGCGTCGTGATCAACAGTCATCGGCATACCCGTAAGGCTTTCGCCGGCAAATATAACAATGCCGATGTTGTCATCGGGACGTCCGTTTATGAACTTTGTGGCTGTCTTTTTGGCTGATTCAAGACGGTTGGGCTTGAGGTCGCGGGTAAGCATTGAACCGGAGATGTCCAGTGCCAGAACAATGTCTGTGCCGTTGGTTGAGGTTGTCTGCCAGTTGTCCTTGATCTGCGGACGGGCAAGAATGACTATGAGACAGCCTATTGCGCCAAGACGCAGAATGAACAGCGAGTGCCGGAGCATGGCACGCAACGGCATGCGTTGCGACGCAAAGGCGTAGGTGCTCGACAGCCCCATTGACGGGCGTGCGTTCCGCTGCTTGAGTACATACCATATTATAAGTGGTATGAATATCAGGAATAGCCAGAGATATTGCGGGTTTGCTAATTGCATCAGCTTTTCTTTCTTGTGGGGTTATTGTTGTTTCGGCGTGATTTTGCCCGCGTCGGGGTGGGGACGGGGGCCGGAGCCGATTTGGATGCTTTTTTGTTTTTGCCGTCAGCGGTAGTCTCTTCTTCAGGTTTTGTGGCGGTGACAAAATTGCGGATGGCATTGTATGAGCGTACGTTTTCCTCAGGAAGCGCGTGCATTTTTGCGAATTTCACAAAGTCAGCTGTCTCCAGAACGGGGCGTATGCTGTCTATGAAGGGCTTTGTGGCGCCGTCGGCTTCCATTGCGTCAAGGATCTCCGATGAGGTCATTTCACGTGCGTAGATTCCGAAGCGGCCTTCCATGTATTGACGCATGATGGCGGTGAGTTCCGTATAGTATTCCTTGTCCTGACCGCTTTCGGCAAGCTTGCGTTTCTTCAGCTCATCAAGCTGGCTCATTGCCAGAATGTAAGGTGGAATCACTTTTTTGCGGGGCAGGAGTGTGGGACCGTTCTTCTTATATAGATAAATGAGAGCAACGGCTATGGCTATCAGGCCCAGTGCTATCAGTGCCCATGGCCACCATTCGGGAATCACGTCATACCAGCGTGCCGGGATTGAGACTGTGCCCATCATCGGATTGATATACAATGAGTCACGCATCTCTTTGGGAATCTCCGGCTCGTTCACCTTGATTGTCACAGATTCGGAGTATGCGGTGTCTCCCTGTGAGGCATATCTGAAAGGTGCGAATGTCACGACACCCGGATCAAAGGGCTGAAGTATGAACTTGTAGTTGAGTTGGATGCGCCCGTTTCCTACTTGTGTCGAATCAATAGTCAGATCACGCACTTCGGTGTCACCGATTGTCAGCATCTGCCCTTCTTTGGCAACGGGAAGGTCAAGCATTGCGCCGTGGTGAGAGTTCTTGAGGACTTCCACGTGCAGAACCGTCTTGTCACCCATCGTGACGTTCGATGTGTCAATCCGTGCATGGACTGAAATGTCCGGGCGGGCGTCCTGAGCGGCAGCATGAAATGAAAATGTCGCCATCGCCATGAAAATGCCGATGGATTTCAGTAACGGTGATATGTTCAGTTTTTTGTTCATTTCCTTAGGCTTTGGGAATGGCGGCAGAGGATATCCGCCTGATGGCTGTTTTCTCAGCGGCCGCGGTTTTTGAAAAGCGCCATGAGGTGTTTCACATAGTCCTCGTCGGTTGTTACGCTGACAAAGTCAACGCGGCTTGACCGCAGTGTCTCTGCCATGTTCTGCTGACGTTCATACCACCATTTGTCGTAGGTCTTGCGGGTGCTTTTCATTGATGTGTCAATCCATCGTGTGGCACCTGTCTCCAGATCGGCAAACCGCACAAGGCCTATGTCAGGCATCTGGGAATCACGTTTGTCATAGACTTGTATGGCCATTATGTCATGCTTGTTGCGGGCTATCTGCAATGGCTGACGGTAATCGCTGTGATCTATGAAATCGCTGATCATGAACGCCGTGCATCGTTTTTTCTGCGCGTTTGTGAAATGGATTAGCGCTTCAGCAAGATTTGTCCTGGTGCTCTGAGGCTTGAAGTCAAGCAGTTCTCGGATTATCAGTAGAATCTGTTTTTTGCCTTTGTTTGGCGGGATGAATTTTTCAACGCGGTCAGTGAAGAAAACTGCGCCGATCTTGTCATTGTTCTGTGATGCCGAAAAAGCCAGAGTGGCGGCGATTTCAGCAATCATCTCGCGCTTTTCCTGCCCTATCGCTCCGAAAAGCCCGCTGGCGGACATGTCAATGAGCAGCATGACGGTCAGTTCACGTTCTTCCTCGTAGACTTTCACATATGGATGGTTGTGGCGTGCGGTGACATTCCAGTCAATGTCACGCACGTCATCGCCGTACTGGTACTCGCGAACCTCGCTGAACATCATGCCGCGGCCTTTGAATGCCGAGTGATATTCGCCCGCAAAGATATTTTGTGAAAGTCCGCGTGTCTTGATCTCGATCTTACGCACTTTCTTCAAAAGCTCGTTTGATGTCATGATGTCCGGTCAGGAAATTTATTGATTTGTATGTTCAATTCGTTGATATGAATCTGTCATCGGGATTTTTTGATGTACATCCGTCAGGGAACCTGTACTTTGTCAAGTATCTCTGTGATGATTTCATCAGTGCCGATGTTGTTGGCCTCGGCTTCATATGTCACGCCTATGCGGTGGCGGAGCACATCGTGGCAGACGGCTATGACATCCTCGGGGATAACATAACCGCGCTGATGTATGAAGGCGTATGCGCGTGCGGCGCGTGCCAGTGAGATTGATGCGCGCGGTGATGCTCCGAATGAGATTATGCTGCCCAGATCTTTCAGTCCGTATTCGGCGGGAGTACGGGTGGCGTATACGATGTCAACTATGTAGCGCTCAATTTTCTCATCGAGATATATCTGCTGTACAACTTTCTGGGCCTCGATGATTTCCTGGGGCTTGAGTATCGGTGTGATGTCGTGCTTGTCATTTGAGATGTTCTGGCGGATTATCTCGCGCTCTTCTTCTTTGGTAGGATAGCCTATCACAACTTTCATCAGGAAACGGTCAACCTGTGCCTCGGGAAGGGGATAGGTGCCTTCCTGTTCTATGGGGTTCTGAGTGGCCATCACAAGGAAAGGACGGTCAAGAGGGAAGGTGTTGTCACCTATTGTCACCTGACGTTCCTGCATGGCTTCAAGGAGCGCGCTCTGTACTTTTGCCGGTGCGCGGTTTATTTCATCGGCAAGGACAAAGTTGGCGAATATCGGGCCTTTCTTTACCTGGAACTGTTCATCGCGTGTGCTGTAGACCATTGTGCCTATTACATCGGCAGGGAGCAGGTCAGGGGTGAACTGTATGCGGCTGTATTTGGCATCAATCAGCTCGGCAAGGGTCTTTATTGCCAATGTTTTTGCAAGACCCGGGACGCCTTCAAGCAGGACGTGTCCGTTTGAAAGCAATGCAATCAAAAGAGATTCAACAAGATGTTTCTGTCCGACAATTGTGCGACGCATGCCGGTGGTGATGAGCTGTACAAAGTCATTTTTGCCGGCTACAAGGTCGTTGAGCTCGCGGATGTTTACTGATTCACTCATAAGTTGTTAAGCGAAGGATTATTTTGTAATTTATTTGTTCTTGATGTGCACGTGATGAACGATCAGTCCTTACACGGTATTTTATCACAAAATTACTATTATAACGCTTAACATTAACACTTTGAGTGTTAATTTATGCAATTTAGAAGCCGTAGTTTATTAAAGATTACTACTTTTTCGTTTTTTTAATAATCGGACGCAAAAGAGGGAGTTTGTCTCCCGTTGTCAGCGGTATCTTGCGTAGATGGTCTGGCCGAGGCGTCTGGCCGTTTTTATGTCATTGCTGTCATTGCCGCTGAGGGGCAGCTCCTCGGGGTAGGGGATGCGCAGCCGTGTACCGGGGGCTATTCTGTCAGGATGTCTCAGATTGTTGGCCTGATAGATATATACCCAATAGTCACCCTGTCCGTAGTATTTACGGGCAAGTGTGGCAAGGAAAATCTTGTTTGTCACAACGTCATAGCGTGCCGGTTTTGGTTCAGGCGCTGTTTTGGCTTTTTCATCCGGTTCATTGGCAACGTGTGTGTGTTCATCGGCAATTGCAGTTGTGTCAGCGTGTACAACTGTTGTGTCTTTTACCGCAGGAACTGTGGTGTGTTGTGGCGTTGGCTCCGTGACCTCAGACCGTTCTGCGGTCGTGTTGATGTCGGTGCTACCCATCGGGGCGTTGAAGAAAGCGTTGATTTTGTAATAGAAGAAGTATCCTGCGGTCATGCCTGCTACAAAACCGGCTATCAGCATTATAATCATCCAGACAATCATGCGGCAACGTGAAGGACGGCGTCGGGCAAGTCGTCTTTTCTCGCAGAATGATATTGCATGCTCGTTATTGTCAGTCGGCTCAATCTCTGTAGAAATGAGATTGGCGCTTTCAAGCGGTTTGTCGCTGATTCCTGACGGTTTATCTGGGGGTATCGTCTTGTTGTCTGCTTCAGGTATGAGGTCTGTTGCGGATGTTTTATTGTCTGCCTCAGGTGCGAGATCAGTTGCGGCCGGATTATTCCCGGCATCAGATATCAGAGTGGCAGGAATTGGAGTCTCGTTTACCGCAACAGTTTCAGCATCTGCATCGTTTTTGGCCGCGCTTTCATTTTCCGGGAGGTTTTCACTTGCGGATTCAGCGAGGTCTGTGGCAGTGGAATCGACCAGTTCAGAGTCTTTCAGTTCAATTTCCGGGAATGCTTCAAAGGGTGCGTTCACTGTGGCTCTGAGTGATTCGTCGGGCTTGAATTCAATGGGCGCTGAGGCATTGTCTGTGGCTATAAAAGTGCCTAATGCTTTGATGGTGGCACTGCCGCCGGTGGCAACTTCAAGTTCTATTCCCTTGAAAAACTCACGGATGAACAAGTCGCAGACTTCGGCAGGTTGTCCTGTGGCGTCGGACAGAAGTTTTGAAAGTCTGTCGGCTGTGATTGTCTGCGGAGTATTCATGATTTTGAGGATATTGTTTTTCGGAATTTTGATCCGGGCCTGAAGTTGACGGTTACTGAGGGTGGCATCAGAAACCTGCGGCCAGAGGTGTCAGTCCTGACATGTTCATCTGTTTTTATTGCCACAAATGTTCCGAACCCCGGTATGGCCACGTTATTGAGTGTCCTGAGGTGGTCGGTAATCAGCTCTGTGAGAGCATCGGTCATTGCGGACGCTGTCCGTGCGTCTGTGTCTGTCTGGCGGGCGATCTGGCTGATGAACTGTCTGCTGTCCATAAGGCGGTTTATTATTCAGGATGATTACCAGATGGTTTTGGAGATGGCATAGCGGGGACGGTGTTTCACCTCAATGTATATCTTGCCGATATACTCTCCGATTATACCCATGCCAATTAGTATGAGGCTGCCTAAAAACCATACAGACAGCATCAGTGATGACCATCCGGACATGGTGCGGCCACAGAAATGGGCTATGAGCACCCATATGGCGACGGCGATGTCCAGAACGAGTAGGATTGTACCGATAAGAAATATCATCCGCATGGGCTTGGCCGAAAATGAGGTGATACCGTCAATCGAGAAACTGAGCATTTTGCTCAGCGGATACTTTGATTCGCCGGCAACGCGCTCGGCACGCTGATAGGTGACAATGCCTGTCTTGAGCCCGATGTGAGGAACAATTCCTCTGAGGAACAGATTTGACTCGCCATACTCGGCAAGCAGTCGGAGGGCATTGTTGCTCATCAGTCTGTAGTCGGCATGATCAAATACGGTCTCGACACCCATTTTTCGCTGCATGTTGTAGAATGCATGGGCGCTTGTGCGCTTGAACCAACTGTCTGTGGCGCGGCTTGAGCGTACGCCGTACACAATCTCGTCGCCTTCATTCACAAACAGTTCCACCATACGGACAATAGCCATGGGGTCATCCTGAAGGTCAGCATCTATGGAAATGGCGGCATCGCAGCGGTCGCAGACGGTCATCAGTCCGGCTAAAAGCACTTTCTGATGGCCACGGTTGTGAGCCAGAGAGATGCCTTTTATGCGGCTGTCCATGGCATGTAGCCGTCCGATAGTCTCCCATGTCCGGTCTTTGCTGCCATCGTTGCAGCAAAGTATATAGCTGTCAGGCGAGGCAAGGCCGGTTGCCGCCATGCTGTCAAGTATCTCCAGCATTTTGGGCGCTGTGATGGGAAGAGCTTCCTCTTCATTGTAACATGGTACGACAATGGCTATTACCGGTGGCTGGCTCATGTGGAACGTTCTGGTTTTGTTGCGTTCAATAATTGCGGGCTATGATCACGCGGCGTGCCGACGGTTTGCCGGTAACCATGCATTTTCCCGGAGTCTCATCAAAGCCCTCAAGGGGAATACAGCGTATGGTGGCTTTTGTCTCGGCCTTGATTTTTTCTTCAGTCTCGGTTGTCCCGTCCCAGTGACACAGGAAGAAGCCGCCGTCTTCAATGCGCTCCTTGAACTCCTCATATGAATCACATACATATGTCTTGTCTTGACGCATTTTCAGTGCTTTGCGATATATGTTGTCCTGAATCTCTTCAAGCAGCCGTGTCACATATTCATTTATGCCGTCAAGGGCCATTACTTCTTTCTCAAGTGTATCACGGCGCATCACCTCGACTGTGCCGTTGGCAATGTCTCGGGCACCGAGTACAAGACGGACGGGAACGCCTTTCAGTTCGTAATCGGCGAATTTGAAGCCGGCGCGTTTGTTGTCGGCATCGTCGTATTTTACGCTTATTCCGTTCTGTGTGAATTTCTCGACAATCGGGTCAACCACCGCAGAGATCTCGGCAAGTTGCTCGGCGTTCTTGTAAATAGGAATTATGACAACCTGAATGGGAGCCAGATGGGGTGGCAGAACCAGGCCGTTGTCATCGCTGTGAGTCATTATGAGCGCGCCCATCAGTCGTGTTGACACTCCCCATGAGTTTGCCCAGACATATTCAGGCCTGTTTTCCTTGTTGGCGAATGTTACGTCGAACGCTTTGGCGAAATTTTGTCCAAGGTTATGCGAAGTTCCGCTCTGAAGGGCTTTGCCGTCCTGCATCATGGCCTCGATGGTGTAGGTGTTGAGTGCGCCGGCAAAGCGCTCATTGGCGCTCTTCACTCCTTTTATGACGGGCATAGCCATGTATTTCTCGGCAAATTCGGCATAAGTGTTTATCATCTGCACCGTGCGGGCTTCATTTTCCTCGGCTGTGGCATGGGCACAGTGGCCTTCCTGCCAGAGGAACTCTGATGTGCGCAGGAACATGCGTGTGCGCATTTCCCAACGCATAACATTGGCCCACTGGTTTATGAGCAAGGGGAGGTCGCGCCACGAATGTATCCAGTTCTTGTAGGTCCCCCAGATGATTGTCTCAGAGGTGGGACGCACAATGAGTTCTTCCTCAAGGCGTGCTTCCGGGTCAACGATGACACCTTTGCCTTCGGGGTCGTTCTTGAGCCGATAATGGGTCACAACGGCGCATTCCTTGGCGAATCCTTCCACGTGCTCGGCTTCGCGGCACAGGAAAGATTTTGGTATCAGCAAGGGGAAATAGGCGTTTTGGACGCCCGTAGCTTTGAACATCCGGTCAAGTGTCTGTTGCATTTTTTCCCAGATGGCATAGCCGTATGGTTTTATGACCATACATCCGCGCACTGCCGACTGTTCGGCAAGGTCTGCCTTGACAACAAGTTCGTTATACCATTGTGAATAGTTGTCCTTACGTTTGGTAAGTCCTTTCAGTTCAATTGCCATTATCGTATTGAGATTTGTTTTATTGATTAGTCTGGATGATAATAATTATGCCATTGGCTTTTCCGGGACAAAGGTACGAAGTTTCTGTGACATGTCCAACTTCATTTCGCCGGTGTCTGCAGCTGTGTGGTAAGCACTTCTTTTGCCCCTGAGAGATAATCGGCGGCACAGTCGGGCATTCCTTGTGAGGAGAGTTCGTATGCTCGGGCGTGAATGCTAAGAATGGCATTTATACGTTCAGAGCCGGCGCTGTCATATTCCAGAGCCTTGCGGGCATCGTTGCGTCCGGCTTCAATGAGTGCGTTGTCGGGGTTGTGAGGGGTATGTTGCCGCTGAGTCTCTTTCTCTCCTGATGTGCATGATGTGGCGGCAAGAACTGCGATAATGGCCGCAACAGTCAGGACCGTGATTTTATGCATTGAATTCATAAGAGGATTTTGGCAAGCATGGCGCAACCGTAGGCATCGGCGGCCGCATTGTGGTGGTTGGTGAAATCTATTCCGAAAAAAGTGCATAGAGCAGGGAGTGATTTTGACGGACATACATAACGCGGTATCTGCTTGCGCGCCGCTTTCAGTGTGCATAGAAAAGGCAAAGGCGGCTCGAGCTGATAGACACGGCATGCCTCGGAGATACATTTATGATCAAACTGCGCATTATGAGCCACGAACGGCAGCCCTTCAGCGAAGGCTGTAATCCGATGCCACACGGCATCAAATGGCGGCGCATTCCAGGTGTCATCATCATTCAGGCCATGTATCTCCGTGAACCGGCGCAGATACCAGTCAGGCTCGGGGTGCACGAGCGAATAAAACTCATCGGCTATCTCTCCGTCAATGATTTTAACACATCCCACCGCGCATATGCTTGATGGCGAATAGTTTGCTGTCTCAACGTCTATGGCTATGAAATTATCCATCGCTGGGTGATCATGAGCATAGGTTTCTTGTCCGGGCGGCAACGTCTTCCATGAGCCATCGCGGGGTGGATGTGGCTCCGCATATGCCTATTGAAGTGGCTTCCATGAGCCATTCGGGCATGACTTGTCCCGGATCGGCAACAAGATGAGTGCGGGCATTGACGGCTTTGCAGTGACCAAAGAGTATGCGGCCGTTGCTGCTCTTCTCGCCGGCAACAAAAAGCACCACGTCGTGACGTGAGGCAAACTCGCGCAGATGCTCTACGCGGTTGGCTACCTGACGGCATATTGTGTCATAGGAGCTGAACCTGACTCCTGGAGTCATGCGCCGTGCTATCTCGTCTATTATGCTTTTGAATCCTTCCAGACTTTTTGTTGTCTGGCTATAAAGGCATACGGGGCGGCTGAAGTCTATCATATCAAGCTCAGCGGTGCTCTCAACCACTATTGCCGAGCCATTGGTCTGTCCTACAAGGCCATTGACTTCTGCATGGCCTTTACGGCCATATATTACAATCTGAGTGCCGGACTTATCGGACATAGCGGTATCGTAGGCCTCTTTGATGCGTTGCTGCAGTTTCAGTACCACAGGGCATGTGGCGTCAATAATCGTAATGCCGTTGGACTTGGCGCATGCGTAGGTTGATGGCGGTTCTCCATGTGCCCTTAGCAGCACTTTTGTGCCGCGCATGCCGGCAAAGGTGTCATGGTCTATGGTCTCAAGACCTTTGAGTTTCAGCCGTTCCACTTCTGCCGTGTTGTGCACAATGTCGCCAAGACAGTACATTTTGCCGTCACGTGACAATTCTTCCTCGGCTTTGTTGATGGCTGTCACTACCCCGAAACAGAAACCGGAGAGGGAGTCTATTTCAATTGACACACCACCCATCAGCGACCCAGTTTTAGGTTGACCTGTTCGTCAAGCCATGCATCCTGTTCTTCTATGGTCATGAGCGTGTTGTCAAGGTCAATGGCATCCTCGGCACGGCGCAAGGGACTCTCGGCACGCGTTGTGTCAAGCAGATCCCGATGCCTGATATTGGCAAGGATCTCATCAAAGTCCACAGCGATCCCTTTTGCCTCAAGCTCGATGAAACGGCGATGCGCTCTGGTCTCAGCGGGTGCGTTGACAAATATCTTCAGTTCGGCATCGGGAAAGACAATGGTCCCGATGTCACGTCCGTCCATGACAATTCCTTTTCCTTTGCCGAATTCCTGCTGCCACAGTACCAACCGATGACGGAGCTGCGGAATGGCAGAGACGGTTGATACGTTCGAGGAGACCGGCATGGTGCGTATGTCAGCCTCGACATCGCGCCCGTTGAGAGTGGTGTGCTGAGTGCCGTCGGCAGAAAGATGGAAATCAATCTTTATGCTGTCAAGGGCATTGACAATGCCATCGGTATCAACGTTGCCGTTGGTGTCAATAAGATTGTTCTCAAGGGCATATAATGTGACAGCACGGTACATGGCGCCTGAGTCTATATAGCGGTAGCCCAGACGTCTGGCAAGTGCGCGGGCCATGGTGCTTTTGCCCGATGATGAGTAGCCGTCTATGGCTATGATTATTGGCTTTTTCATGTAACAGGGTCTTTTTGTCCTGCAAATATACGCATAAGCGAGCGCAATGCCAAATTGATTTGAGCATTGCCGAGCGGCAGTATATAAGACGAAGTCAAATATACGCATAAGCCGGGGCGCAATGCCAGATTCATTTATGGATTGCGTTCAGATCGCATCAAACATTTCCTGCCAGACGGGTGGTAATTGCCCGGCAATTATTTGATTGACCCTGCCGTACTCCTTATTATTGTATGCCACGACAAGTTCACGGATGGCATCAAAACGACAATCATCACATTTCATGACATTGTCATATATCCTGAAATTAATTTTTCTGCGCGGATAACTGAAATCGTTCTTGTCAAACTCACATGATCCTATTTTTATGCCGCATAGATGATGTGCGTCAAAATGCACATATTTTTTAATGAGTCCGGAGATGTCTTTTTTGCTAAATCTGATAAGTGAGGAGATGAGATATTTGGGAATGTCAATCTCAAACGTTTCGCATTTCATGACCAGGTCGTATAATTGATTCTGACAAAAGACTAAATCGTGCTCGTTAAGGTCAACGAGTTTCAGACGTTCCGAATCATATGTGAATAGAAACGGCGATTCTATGCCTGCTGAGGCAAAGATCGGTGATCCGATCCCGATGTTGTTGAGGATTGTTGCAAGCTCTGAGGAAAGTTCGGGACAGTAAGTGTTCTCCGGTTTAAGATATGCAGGCGTGAAATCATCTTCATACTCTCCCTGCCAGCTATTATTGCTTATTAATGAAGAAATGATCTGTGAATGCTCAGGCAATAATCTGAAACCATCGGAAAAACGCACGCTGATACTCCGGTAGTCATAGCCGGTTGAAACATATCCGTTGCTTGAATGATGTCCGCTATACCGGCTGCCGTGTGTCACATATACGCTTACAATCACATGCTGACGCGATGCGATGTACGATAGCTTTGCCGGCGATGTCATGATGACTTAATTAAAGATTTACCCTCAGCCGTGTATGAGGTCGCTGAGCGAGCAGTTGACGTTGACCATAAATGTGGACGCGCCTGTGTGGGGTTGTGCAAAGGCAATTCCGAATCCAAAAGCTTTCACACGCATGCCGGCTCCTAAAGAAAATCCGCTGAGGAAATTGCGGTTGTATGTGCTCATGTCGGTGCGTGTCTTGTAGTTGTATCCCAGACCGATGTACCAGTTGGGATTTGAGATGAGGTCAACACCGAACACAAGATGCCGGAATAGGTTTGAGGTGAATTTGTCTTTGACTTTGAAGCTGCCTGTCTCTGTGCCGTCACCGGTTTCGTAATACGGCAGGTGCCATTTGGTAAGGTTATGGGCAGTTATGGAGAAACGCAACGGGAATGTTCCGAAGCTCTGTGACCATCCCAGACGCACATCTATGGGCAGCCGGTCATAGCTTTCATTGAAACGTTTCACCTGACCGCCAAGATTGGAGACCACCGCCGACAGCGACAGATCACGTTCCGGGTCATAGTAGTTTATGCCGAGATCAGTGGCAAGAGCGAATGCCGTGTAGTCGGCGTAGCTGCTGTATACCATCTTTACGTTTATTCCACCACGCAGGCGGTCTGTGATGTCGTGTGAGTAAGTGGCGCCGAATGTGAGGTCTTTAGGCGAGAAATTGCCAATGATATTGCCTTCGGGATCAGTCTCTTTCATGGAGCCATATCCGAAATACTGCATGTTCACGCCCCATGTTCCATGTGCTCCCACACTGTGGCCGTATCTGACTCCGGCAAAATTGCTTCCGCCAACATATTTCATATAGTTGAGCGATATCTGGCCGCTCATCTCCTGACCCAGAAGCGCTGGATTCTGATCGGAGACTGTAATGTCATCATCCACAAGTGATATGTTTATGCCGCCAAGGCCGTATATGCGTGTGGATGAAGTGATATTCAGAAAGTTGTATGCTGATGATCCATCCTGAGCATTGATTGGAAGAGCACTCAGAATGGCAAGGAGTGTGATGGCTAAATTGCGATATATTGTGTTGTGACGCACTGGTTCAGAGTTCATTGCAATGTGTGGACGGTTGGTTTGCGGCATGTGGGTGATGCATGGCATGCTGTTGTTTATAACGTTGCCGCTACATGATTTATTATTGATAGAGAAAACTTTTCGGTGTTTAGTGCCGGGATAATTAGGCTTTTGATATTACAGAAGTATTGATTTTTGGCAGAAAAAAGCTAAATTTGCAGTCAGACTTCCGGCAATTGAACAATAATGAGTTTATTGACCGTAAATCATCACCATAACCATTCATTATCATGTTGAGAATAATCCGTGTTGCATTGGCATTGGTCTGCTTTTTGGCCATAACCATGCTTTTCCTTGATTTTACCGGTATGGCGGCTACTGACTGGGGATGGCTTGTGCGCTATCAGGTTATGCCGGCATTGCTTGGACTGAATTTTGTTGCTGTCGCAGTGCTTGTGTTGTTGACACTGTGCTTTGGCCGTGTCTATTGCTCGGTGCTTTGTCCGTTGGGTGTCATGCAGGATATTGCGGCGCGCATCAGGATATGGCTCAGCGGCAGGCGCAAACGCAGGATCGGTATTTATAAATGGCATGCGGCACACAAGGCAGTGCGCTACACCATATTTGTGCTTTTTATTGTGCTGGTGGTTCTTGGGCTATTCAATGTATTGGCTACATCCCTTGCGGCGCTTATAGAGCCGTATAGCGAGTATGGACGTATTGCCACCGGTCTGTTTTCTCCGCTCTATGATGCCGGAAACAATATGCTGGCGGAGTGGGATGCAGCTCGTGGAGGATATACATTCTATACTGTAAGCCGCACTGTTGTCCCCACTATATCCATCATCGGCGTGGTGACATTCGTTGTCGTTGTGCTTTTTGCCATATTTACAGGCCGTGGCTATTGCAACACCATCTGTCCTGTGGGCACTATGCTCGGATTCCTGTCAAGACGCTCTCTGCTGCGTGTGAAAATAGACACGGACCGCTGCAACGGATGCCAGTCATGCTCGCGTCACTGCAAGAGCGAGTGCATCAATCCCCGTGAGCATTTCATTGACTATTCAAGATGTGTGGCATGCATGGACTGCATAACCCATTGTTCGCAGAATGCAATCTCATATGGTGTGGTTTCCCCGCTTGTTGCCCAACCCTCGCAATTGCACGGAGAGAAGTCAGACAAGTCCGCGCCGGCTAAGACTCCGGCTAAGGCTGCAGTTAAAAACGTTGCCAAGTCCGGGGAGGCTGCCAAGCCTGCTGATAACGGTGCCACTGGTGCAGACAAGGGACGCAGAAATTTCCTGACTGTGGTTGGCGTCATGGCAGGCGCAGCTGCTGTTTATGCCACTGATAAAGTCACTGACGGCGGCTTCGCTCCCCAGAAAACACGCAAGGTCCCGGTACGCACCACAAAAATTATCCCTCCCGGCGCGGTAAGCGCATCACACCTCGCGCAGCATTGTGTGGGATGTCAGCTATGTGTGCAGGCATGTCCTAACGGTATTATACGCACATCAACTGATGCTGACTCTTTCATGCAGCCATATATTGATTTCAGCAACGGTTATTGCACTCCTGAGTGCACGCGATGCTCAGACGTATGTCCGGCAGGCGCCATTCATCCGCTTGACGAAGCTCTCAAAAGTTCCACGAAAATGGGTACGGCGGTTGTTGATCTTGAGACATGTCTGGCCGCTCACAATGGCATGGAATGCGGAAACTGCGAGAGACATTGTCCAGCAGGCGCGATTACGCTTGTCCATCCCGATGAGGGTCGCAAGGCAATCCCTGTGGTTGATGACCGGCTGTGTGTTGGTTGCGGGGCATGTGAATATCATTGCCCTGTCGGCACAATGGAATTCATGAAGGCCGATTACCCGGCAATACATGTGGAGGGACTGTCTGTTCAACGTAAAATCTGACAATTATTATGGATAGAAGAAAATTTTTGAAAGATGTTGGTATCGGTGCTGCGGGAGCATTGCTTGTGGCATGCGCCGGGAAGACAGGTGAAGACAATGCCGCAGAAAGTGGCAAACACCATAAAAAAGGGCCCATGACCATGCGCTGGAACCACAATACGGGCGATACAGTTTCCATTCTGGGCTATGGATGCATGCGCCTGCCGGTCATTCAGGGTGAAACCGAGGAAGAAGATGCCGGCATAGATCAGGAAGAGGTGAACCGTCAGGTTGACTATGCCCTTGCCAATGGAGTCAACTATTTCGACACATCGCCGGCCTATTGCAAGGGGCGCTCGGAGACAGCCATGGGAAAAGCCCTCAGTCGCCATCCGCGTGAATCCTATTATCTGGCAACGAAAATGTCCAATTTCGCTCCGTCCACATGGTCACATGATGCTTCTGTGGAGATCTTCGAGAACAGCCTGAAATATCTCCAGACGGATTACATTGACTATATGCTGCTGCATGCCATCGGCGGTTTCTCTGACGAACTTGACTCGACGCAGACTTTCGAGGAACGTTATATAAACAATGGCATCCTTGATTTCCTTGAGCAGAAGAAGCGCGAGGGAGTGATCCGCAATCTCGGGTTTTCCTATCACGGAGATGTAGCCATTTTTGATCGTCTGCTCAGTGAGATGGACGAGGGCAAGCATCATTGGGATTTTGTGCAGATACAGATGAATTATGTTGACTGGAAGCATGCCAAAGAGATAAACCCGCGCAACACCAATGCCGAGTATCTCTATGAAGAGCTTGCCAAGCGCAACATCCCTGTTGTCATCATGGAGCCTTTGCTTGGAGGACGTCTTGCCGAAGTTCCCACGGCTGTCGCAGCCCAGATGAAACAGCGTCGTCCCGATGACAGCACCGCGGCCTGGGCATTCCGATATGCCGGCACAAAACCGCAGATATTGACTGTCCTGAGCGGCATGACATACATGGAACATCTTAAAGACAACATAAACACATATTCCTCACTTGATCCGATTACGCCCGAGGAAGATGAGTTTCTGATGCGTATAGGCACGGACATAGCCTTCAATGAGCAGGTTCCATGCACCGGTTGTGCCTATTGCATGCCATGTCCTTTCGGTCTGGACATACCCGGCATATTTGACCATTATAATAAATGTGTCAATGATGATGCGGTGCCGCATGACAAACGTCATCCGCGATATGCCGAGGCCCGCAAGCAGTTCCTGATAGGCATGGACCGTGCCATACCCAAATCACGTCAGGCCGGCCATTGCATAAGCTGTCATGCTTGTGAATCACACTGCCCGCAGGGCATACATATCCCTGAAAAAATGCATGAGATTGACGCTTACACAATTAAACTGCGCGCCAACAAAGTGTGAGCGCGCAGTGATGTGAATTTATAAAGCGCCGGAGAATGCTCTCAGTAGGATTTTCCGGCGCTCTCCTCGCGTAGACGTGTCGCACGCCGTATCATGAAATAACATGTGACAAGCATCAGCGACACAATAATAAGGTAGGTCCAATGCTGACTGCGTGGCGTAAGTATGTACAACGCGTTGATGAGGAGTTGCAGCAATGCATAGCTGATGGAAACTGCTATCTGTGGAATTCCCCATTTTGACACAAGTGTCTGATAGATATTCTTGCGGTGGGGAAGCAATATGTTCTCGCCAATAAACAGCCGGTGCAGGGTGGTGAGGCCGGTGTCACAGATACATACTATTATGAACACGAAATATGTGCCGTCACCTGTTGCCAGAATGAGCTTGGCCATGATAAAAGCGAGCAAGAAGCCAAGTGTTATGGAACCTACGTCACCGGCAAAGATCCTGTCTCTGAAGTTGAACACAGCGAAGGCCGCAATGCCGATAGCAAGCCATGCGCCGAGTTCTATGTATAGCCCGCCATCCGGAATCTGAGGGGTGTCTGCAATAACATATATCAACGTTAGCACAATGGTCAGGGCATATAGTGAGAGCATGCTGCTTATGCCGTCAAGAAAGTTCAGGGCGTTGATGAATCCCACGCCGCAGAAAATCACCAGAATCAGGATATGTGCTGCCTGCGGATAACATAGGGGATAGAATGCCGCGGCCATGACAATAGCCTGAGCAATAAGCCGTGGAACAGGTGGCAGCGGATGTATATCATCAATAAATGAGATTATGGCGAGAATAGCCGCCCCGCCGAGCATCACCCACCATTGTGTAGGTAGCTGATCTCTGAATAGACAGGCAAATACCGCTGCTGATACTACCACAACGATACCCCCTGATGTCGGGGTGAATGTTTTGTGGCTTGAGCGCTCAGTTACAGGCGCCCCCATATGGAGTTTCCTGGACGCCAGAATAAAACCCCATTCAAAGAGCACAAAGGCAATGAATCCTATCAGAAAAGCCACGTGGAAGAATTTTTCAGCGTGAGGCTAACTCGGATGAGTTAAGATACCAGTCGTACAGCTTCCCTATACCATCTTCAAGCTCAACCGAGTGCTGCCATCCCAGAGCATGGATCTTGCTGACATCGCAGAGTTTGCGCATGGTGCCGTCAGGTTTTTCCGGATTCCATTTTATCAGACCCTGATAATGTACGGTATTCTTCACCATGTCTGCCAGAGCGGCGATGGTCACCTCTTTACCTGTTCCGATGTTGATATGGCAGTTCCGGACTTCCGGAGATGAGCCTTTCACCATGTCAAAGGTCACGTTGAGCATCACATGTACGGTTGCATCGGCCATATCCTCACTCCACAGGAATTCACGGAGAGGCCTGCCGCTTCCCCACAGTTCAATGCGGTCAGGATAGATGCCGAAAGTTTCAAGCAACGTGATCATGGCATCATCCTCCATGTCTGCCGCAAACCCTTTTACGGGCAGACGTGTCAGGTCTTGGCGCAACTCGCTCAGGCGGTTCTCGTTGAGGAGCTTGGCCAGATGCATCTTGCGCACCATGGCAGGCATCACGTGTGAGTTTTCAAGATGGAAATTGTCGCCGGGCCCGTAGAGATTTGTCGGCATCACGGCGATATAGTCAAGGCCATATTGCAGATTGAGGCTTTCACAAAGTTTAAGACCTGCAATTTTTGCAATTGCATATGGCTCGTTGGTGTATTCCAGAGGTGACGTGAGAAGAGCGTCCTCAGGTATAGGCTGGGGTGCCTCGCGCGGATAAATGCATGTTGAGCCCAGGAACACAAGTTTGCGCACCCCATGTCGCCATGCCTCGCCTATCACATTCTGCTGAATCTGCAGGTTTTGGAAAATAAAGTCCGCGCGATATATGGAGTTGGCCATTATGCCGCCTACATGCGCAGCCGCAAGCACGACGGCATCAGGACGTTCTGCATCAAAAAAACGGCGCACGGCAACTCCGTCAAGCAGATCAAGCTCCTTATGGGTGCGTCCAACCAGATTATGGAAGCCACGTTTTTCCAGATTTCGCCATATTGCCGAGCCGACAAGGCCGCGATGGCCGGCAATATAAATCTTGCTGTCTTTTGTGAGTGTAGCCATATCAGCACCCTCCATGTCTGTTGCCTTCAACGACGCTGATGTCTGAGCGCACCATGCGGCGCACTAGTTCCTCAAACGATGTTTTGCGCGGGTTCCAACCCAATTTGGTTCTGGCCTTTGACGGGTCGCCAAGCAGTTCCTCCACTTCCGAGGGACGGAAGAAGCGCGGGTCCACTTCCACAAGCACGCGGCCTGTGGCTTTGTCAATGCCTTTTTCGTCAAGCCCCTCGCCTTGCCATTCCAGTTCAATGCCTGCCTCGCTGAAAGCATGGGTGGCGAATTCGCGCACGGTGTGGTACTCGCCGGTGGCAATCACATAGTCGTCAGGTTCGGGCTGTTGCAGAATCAGCCACATGCACTCAACATAGTCAGGGGCATATCCCCAGTCGCGGCGTGCGTTGAGGTTTCCCAGATAGAGTTTGTCCTGCTTGCCGGCTTTTATGCGTGCCGCACCAAGGGTTATTTTGCGGGTGACAAATGTCTCGCCGCGGCGTTCGCTCTCGTGGTTGAAGAGAATGCCGTTGGCGGTGTACATACCATAGCTGCTGCGGTAATTCTTCATGATCCAGTAGGCATACAGTTTGGCCACGGCATAGGGGGATTGCGGACAGAACGGAGTGGTCTCGCGCTGAGGCACTTCCTGCACTTTTCCAAAAAGCTCGGAGGTTGAGGCCTGATATATGCGGCATTTCTTTTCCATGCCCAGTATACGCACGGCCTCAAGGAGACGGAGTGTACCTACGGCAACAACGTCGGCCGTGTATTCCGGAACATCAAATGACACTTTCACGTGGCTCTGGGCAGCCAGATTGTATATCTCGTCAGGCTGTGTCTCGCAGATTATGCGGATCAGCGAGGATGAGTCCGTCATGTCTCCATAATGGAGGTTGAGCAGGCGCTTACGGTGCATGTCGCGTACCCACTCGTCAAGATACAGGTGCTCTATGCGTTCTGTGTTGAATGATGAACTGCGGCGTATTATTCCGTGCACTTCATATCCTTTTTCCATAAGGAATTCGGCCAGATAAGATCCGTCCTGACCTGTTATACCCGTTATAAGAGCTGTTGGCATATCTTAGTTTTATGATTATTTAATTATAAATATCAAGAAGTTGAGAGAGAGATGTTATTTCCGTCTGCGGTCGGAATTCCACCGGGTAATCCTCTGTGTTCTGCCGGTGTACATTGACGCCTGTTGTGTCTCTGAGCATGATTGTTCTCCACCCTGACAGGTTGGGGTGGTGAAAGTCCTTTGCCGGATTGTCGCCCACATATGTCATGGCAACGTCCTCACCCATGAGCGACATCATTTCTGTAAAAGGCTTGCTGTGATGCTTATCTGTGTCAAGCATCACGGTAGGTATGATGAAACGCGGGTCCATGTAACGTTTTATGTCAAGAGCAGCGATTTTGTTGAGTTGCCCGAACACGCGGCCATCGGTGATCAATCCGAGCATATAGCCGCGTTTGCGCAGCAGGGTCAGCACATTCACCGTTTCGGCAGGCAGCGATATGTCAGGCAGGTGGGTGCGATATATCTGCAGGATGTCATTGACTGTGATTTCTATCCCACGTGCGGCGGCAAGATGAATGAGCGTCTCGAAAGCTTCATCGGGATTTGCAGCCATAAGGCTATAGGCTTCTTCAGGACTTATACCGCATGCAGCCGCATAATGTCTTGATACGGTCCGGAAGCCACTCAGACGATACTCATTCTCCTTGTAAAGGGTGTCATCAAGGTCAAAGACTATGCCTTTTCTCATATAGTGCTCACCGTTTTTCAATTGTTTGGGCTATGGCATCTGCCACGCGGGCTATGTCTTTGTCCTCAAGGCTGGAACCGCTTGGCAGACAAAGGCCGCGGTTGAAAAGATCTTCGGCCACCGTCCCGCCATAGTAAGGCGCGGATTCATAGACAGGCTGCATGTGCATGGGGCGCCACAGCAACCGCGTTTCTATGTTGAGATTGTTGAGCGCAATCCTGAGCTGATCAGGTGTGGTCTTTATCCTGTCAGGATCAAGTGTTATTGTTGTCAGCCAGAAGTTGGAGTCATACTCGGGCGTCGGATTGTCATGCACAGTGATGCCGTCAATATGGCCGAGCAGTTTCTTGTATAGTTCATGTATGGCGCGGCGCCGTGAAAGGTGCTGTTCAAGCACTTCCATCTGGCCGCAGCCTATGCCTGCCGACACATTGCTGAGGCGGTAGTTATAGCCTATTACTTTGTGATAGTAGTATGGACGGTCCTCACGTGCCTGAGTGGCATAGAACTTGGCGCGTGCCGCCAATTCAGCCGAGGGGCATATCAGAGCGCCTCCGCCTGATGTTGTTATTATCTTGTTGCCGTTGAACGACAAAGCTCCGAAGGTCCCCAACGTTCCGCATTCCTCTCCGTGCAATGTGCTGCCAAGAGCCTCGGCAGCGTCCTCGACAACGGCAATGCCGTATTCAGCGGCAACGGCGTTTATCTCATCCATTTTTGCCGGCATTCCGTAGAGGTGCACCGGGACGATTGCTTTGGGAAGCTTACCGGTGGCGCGGAGCCGGTCCTCGATGGCTATGCGCAGCCAGTTGGCATCCATGTTCCATGTGTCAGGCTCGGAGTCAACGAACACCGGATTGGCGCCGCAATATCTCACCGGATTGGCGCTTGCCGAGAACGTGAAACTCTGGCATATCACCTCATCGCCTTCCTCCACACCGGCCAGAACAAGACCTAAGTGAATGGCGGCTGTGCCGGCGCTGAGAGCCACCACATGGCCCGCTCCGAGAAATTTTTCCAGACGATGTTCAAATTCATCAACATTGGGCCCGAGCGGCACAATCCAGTTGTCGGCAAAGGCCTCATCAACGTATTTGCGCTCAGTGCCGCCCATATGGGCAAGCGATAAAAGAATGCGTTCCATTATATTTGAATTTTATCACTGCAAAGATACGGATAAGCGAGCGCAATGCCAAATTCAATTTGAGCATTGCCGAGCGTGAGTATCTAAGACGGAAGTCAAAGATACGGATAAGCGAGTGCAATGCCAAATTCATTTGAGCATTGCCGAGCGGGAGTATCTAAGATCAGTGCCTGTTCTTCTGCATCAATGACTCATATATTCCGGCCCAACGGTCCGCTATAACGGAGATGTCGTATTGCCGGGCTTTTTTAAATGCGGCATCTGACATCTGTTGTAGCCGGGATGAGTCATCCATCAGTATTTTAAGCTCATGGACAAATGTATTTCTGTCTCCATATGGCACCAATATCCCGTCTTGGTTATGACTGATCAAATCGCCGGGGCCATATGGAGTAGTGTATGATACCGGTACAACTCCGTTCGCAGCGGCCTCGATAAGGGCCAGCGGAAAACCTTCATAGCGGGATGTCGCAACAAAAATCTTTGCTCTCCTGAGTTCCGCACCCACATTATTGCTCCAACCTGCAAATTCAATGCTTCCATCCAAAGCTTTATCACGGACTGACTCTTTGCATTTCTGTTCCAGAGGACCTGTGCCGATAATACGCAGTTTCCATCCGTCAGATTTTATGGCGTGCCATATTTCTATCAGCTCTTCAGGATTTTTCTGGTACGTCAGTCTGCCTACAAATAAAACCGTGTTGTTCCGTTCGGTCTGTCTTGGGTTGATATCGGGAAATCTGGATGTGATTGGGTTCGGAACTACTTTTATGCGTTTTGGATGTTTTGGAAAGTTATCATCCAGATCGCCTTGGGTCAGAAGACAATTCGCGTTATAGAATTTTGTAAGTATTCGCTGATCAATCCAATTCATAAATTTGAAAAATACCCCCCCATTGATTTATTTGTTGCAAAACTGCGATAATTGCTTGCAAAATGAAACTCGCGGACAGTCTTGAACCTTTGTTTGCCGACATGGCCCCGCAAAGATGCTATGACAATCTTTTCATATGAACCTACTGAAACAACTATATCCGGCTTCCAGCTTTTTATCAGTTTTCTCAGAGACTTTCTGAACCGATACATCCTTTTGATATATTCACGGGCCATTCTGAATAATGAACCGCATATCTGCCATGTGTGTATTTCAAGATCAAAAGTTTCAACCTGAGGGGACAAAACGATCTGTTCCTGTGGAAAATCTCCTCTGTCTGTGTATGCACATCCCATTCTGAGATGTTCTTTTGCAGCAAGAGCATTGAGCTTGTGGAGGGTGACTATCTCCATGCCGCCCAGAATGGATAGTGAATTAACCACAAAAAGTACGCGTGTTTCAGGGTGATTCTCCATTATTTTCTGTGAGTGATAAGGTTGTTGTATATTGAAGTATAGCCGTCTGCCATGTGTGAGATGTCATACCGGCGTCCGCGTTCCACGCAACGCATCGAGACTGTGTTGCGCAGTGTCTCATCTTTTTCAAGGGCCATGATTTTCCGGGCAAGGTCTGCCGGATCATTCTCTTTGAAAAGCAATCCGGCGCCCGCCACTAATGTTGAGAGCACCGGAACATCGGTGGCAATGAAGGGTGTGCCTGAGCACATGCCCTCAGCTGCTACCAGACAGAAACCTTCATAATGCGAGGATATCACTATGTAGTCAGACTCTTTCAGAAGGGCCGGTATGTCGGTGCGCACGCCCATAAGATGCACCCGGTTAGTCATGTCCAGTTTCTCGACAAGCTGCTCATATTCCTGACGGCGCTCGCCATCGCCAATGAGGAAAAGGTGAAAATTCTCCGGTAGATGCTGCATGGCTTTTATCAGCGTCGGATGATCTTTCTGGGCGCGGAATCCAGCAACCATCACTATTTTTCTACTGTCTGAACCGGATATTGACGATAGAACATTTGCCGGCATGGCGTTGATGAATGCATCAGTATTTATGCCGTTTTCAACCACGGAAATATTTGGCAGTGACTTTCCGAGATGTTCTTCAAGAGCCTCGGCTGTTCCTTGTGAGATGCATATCACATGGTCATACTGCCTGTACATCCATCGGTCAATCAGTCTGAGCATACGGTTGCCACGGCGTCGGTTGGTCGTATTATGTTCAGTTGTGACCATAATTTTTTTCTTGCCGATGTTGGCTATCGCTCCGAATAGCTGCGATGCAGTGTTATGGGTATGTATGATATCATAACTTTCGATGAGGCGTCTCAGTTGCATGATATGCCGGGGATTGTATACACTGCCTCCGCTGTTGAACAAGTGCAGTTTTATACCTGCGGCATTCAGTGTATCCATAAATGGAGTGGGGGTGGCATCAAAAACGGCCAGTTCCACGTCAATACCTTTCTTGCTGAAAAGAGGCAATAGGTCCGTCATCAGTTTTTCCGCGCCGCCGGCCCGTAAGGATGTTATTACATGTAGTATCTTCATTTTAATATGTATGGCGGAAGTGTCCGGAATTCTTTGCTATTTGAAAATTTGCGCCCTTCTTTTATCCCTTTGAAAAATGTTGTCAGTGGCTGTATGCGCATGTGGCGCAGCGACAGCGCGGCATGGCTCATCAGAATCAGTGACATCCTGCCCGTGAAGCAACATGTGCGGTATAGTCTCTTGAAGCGTGAAGTGTCGGGGAGATTATAGCAGGACCTGTGCCACAGCAGATATATGCCGCGAGTGCGCCAAGCAAGTTTATTCTTGTCGGCATGGTATTGTCCGCTTGTGCTTTTGGCATCCATATGAGTGCAACCGCTGTTGAAGAGCATGCCTGTCTTCAAGCCGTTTTTATAGGCCTTGTTGAATATAAGCTGGTCGTCGCCATAGGCAAAACCGAGGCGATCCATCCATAATTCATCTTCAATATGCAATTTGAGCCATGATGACTTTTTCCATAGCGATGCCGGACCGGCGCCGCTTTCTGTAGGATACCATTCGCTTTTGGGATTGTTTATGTAGCCGAATGCTCCTGAACTGTATACGCGCGTGGCCTTTTTGCCGCAGAACATGGGGCGCACGCCATTGGTGACAAACGCTACGATTTTTTGTCCTGAGGACAATCTGTGATTCATGAACACGTCAGCAACAACTGCGTCCAGCCCGTTTTCAGTGAGAGTGGACAACATACGGGCTGCGGCATCGGAGTCCAACACAACATCATCATCAAGCATCATTATATATTCGGAGTCAATCTCGTGATACTGCAGGGCGCGTTGGGCAACCATGCCTTTTCTTACAGGAATATAAATTTCATCACCGACTCTGAAATCAGGCAACGGATAGCCGTGAGCAATATAGATGACAACTTTCCGCGGCAGGACTGTCTGGGAATAGATGCTCTCAAGTTCCTTTTTCAGACTGTCAGGAGAAGTGCCGAGAGTGCGGATGGCTATTGAATAACCCGTGGTCATCTTTCAGAATTATATTTGTGTTTCATGTAAAAGTAAAGGGCAGTTCCAAAGGGCAGCATCAGGATAGTCATCAGTCTGCGCGGCGAGTCGGCAATGAAACGTTTGTCGCGGCTGATCAGTGAGGTGGCTATGTAATGTGCTGTCACACGCAGGTTGTTTTTCAGACGGCTTCTGGAATGTGTCATCTCCAGCCTGCGCATTTTTGAGAAACTGCGCGGAGAGTTGAAATATTGTGCAAATATATTTTTTGACATGCTGTCTGTTTCCTGATATTCAACATAACACAGGTTTTTGTTAAGTACCAGCAGTGGCAGTTCATTGTCAATCTGCAGGGCTATATACACGGGGTTGAAGTTTTTCTCGCCGGGGAAGCCGGTCATCGGTGCATATCTGCGTGTAAGGTCGGAACGGTATACCGGTTTTGAGTCTCCACGGTGTATTTTCCTGACATAGAGGTCCAGAAAATGGCTTTCTGTGAGATTGTCCGGGAAATAGCCGCCTATAGGTTTCCCGTCGGTATAAAAGTCCAGTCCCAGCAGTCCGGCATATTTGTCTGACCCTTTGACGCGCCATGTCTTAACAATCGTTTCAACAGCATCGTCCGGCATATAGTCATCGCTGTCCACGCATACATTCAGCTCTGTACGGATGTTTTCATAGGCCGTATTGTATCCGGTATAAAGGCCGCCATTTTCCTTATGAATATATCGTACGGGTATCTTATTCTCTTCCTGCCATGATTTTATAAGCGCGGCTGTGCCATCAGTCGAACCATCGTCAATGACAAGCCATTCAAAATCGCGGCATGTCTGACGGCATAGCGATTCATAAGTGCGCGGCAGAGTGTGCGCGCGGTTGTATGTGGGTGTAAAAACTGTCAGAACAGGCATGGTCAGGTAAGCACAAGGGTGAGTCCCAGAAAGAGGATAAGCGCACCGGCTGTAAGCTGTGGCTGCTTGACGGATATTTTGAATTTGAGCAAAGGATAAGCAATCAGGAACGGATAAAGACACCAGCTGATGTATGCGAACCTGTTGGAGTAAGCCACGGAATTGAGAAGCAGCCAGAATGAGTTGGTGTAAATGTATATGTTCAGCATAAGCAGATATGTGGCATCGCCGATACGTCGCTTCACTAACAGATACCATCCCAACAGCACAGGCAATGCACTGTATATGATGAAGTCCCAACGCCATCCTGAATGACTGAAGCGGTCAACGGCTTTCTGCGCGTATATGGCCAGACGGTTGTCATCGATGAGGGAGGAACCGATGCTGACCATCAATGATGTGGAGAACGGACTTAGAAACAGGCACAGCATCCATACAAAGAACACATTCTTTCTTGACGGCACGAGGTATGAGAGGATCATAGCTCCCATAAAAAGCAGCATGCTGCTGTGGCATGCACATCCCATATAGCATATGACAACGGCAATTGCAAGACGTGTGTAGTTCTTCTTGAATGTATCAGGCAGTGTGGCAAGTCCCATTATGCATATTGAAGCCGCCATGCCCTGACGCAGTCCGTTTACGGCATATCCCCAGAACATCAGTGCTGACATTACAAATATAAGCGCAATTGTCATATTGTTGGGAAGCCACCGCCGCAGGGCATAGATCAATGCTCCGATATAAATGAATGCTATGAATAAAAACCAGTTGGAGGCGGTGAAATGATGAACGAAAAACCATTCAATTTCAGTCCATATCCCTTCTGATGTCAGTCCCATTGGTGCTGCCTCTGTGAATTTTCCCGTGAATGAACGCCATTCACCGCTTTGCACTAAGTTGAAAATTTTGGCATAAAGGACCGAGTCTCCGGTCTCCATGAGATTGGTGGGCCTTAAGCCTATATAAAATATTGCCAGAATGGCTATGGTGTATCCTATAATTTGTGTGCGGGAGCCTTTTACCAGTGCCCGTTCGTTTTTCAGGATAACGAACAGTGCGCACACAACGGTTGCAATGAAGATAAATCTGACCCAGTTGGCTGTGCTGAAAGTATATATTGACATTCTCTATCTGATATGAAGCAGTTGTTTGATGCGTGCGGAAAATGACAGACCGAAGATGCGGTGGCTGAGGCGTGATATCCGGATGCGTATAGGGCTTAATCCGGTCCATGTCTTGGCATACCAATGTATGGAATGGGTAGCCCCGGTGGCGCATAGTTCACCGGTGGCGTCATTAAGCGGGTTGAAGTATTCAGATCCGTAAACGGTGACGCCGCACACTGTCTGAGGTACGGACAACGGCTTCAGCCCGTTTTCTTTCAGAACTTCAGTGGCATGAAACACAACAGTCCCGGGCACCTGGATTCCGTCTTTATCCACAAAATCAAGTGTATTGTAATGGTTAAGCATTTTTTTGTATATATCCATTCCTGCGTATGCGCCCAATCCCAGACCCGGGTTTACAGTCCCGTAAGGCATCCGCACGGCATCCGGGTCTGCCTCATAACCCATGAACGGCCCGGCGGAAAGTATATCGCTGAAATCAGCCGTCACCTCAACGTCTGTGTCAAAATACAGACCGCCATGATTGTAAAGGATATGGAAACGGGCATAATCGCTTACAAAAGCATATTTTTTTGCGGCATAGGCCTGGGATGTATAACGGCATATGTTCACATCAAAGTTGCTTTCATTCCATTCCTTTATCACATAATCAGGGAAAAAACGCTGCCACGAGGCTATGCATTTCTTTGCTGAATCAGGGAGCGGACCGTGCCCGAACCAGCAATAATGTATTATGCGCGGAATCTGAGGCTGATGTGTCATAGCAATGAGTATATTTTTTCTATTTCACTGTGGCCTGAGTAATCAGCGGTCGCGATATTCGATGTAATTGCTGATCTGAGGTCTCTGTCAAGGGCCATACGGGCCATTGCGTCAGCAAATCCGGCATTGTCCTGAGGCGCGATTACGCCGTCAATGCCGTCTTTTACCTGTGAGGCGGCTGTTGGGTAAGCACTCACTATGACCGGTTTGCCGAGTATCTGAGCCTCGCGGACGGTGATGCTTTTGCCCTCATAGCGGGACGGTTGTGCATATATGTCACATTGAGAGATATACGGGTATGGATTTTCTTTTTTGCCAAGAATGGTAATGTGAGCGTCCATGCCCTCTTCCGCGATGCGGCGGCGTATAAGCGCTTCATCGCCGCCATATCCTATCAGATACCAACGCACATCAATATTATGCTTATCAACAAGGCGCCGGGCAATGGCCGGGACATTGTCAAAGTTTTTGGCATGGCAGAACCGCCCTATGCTCAGCACTGTCAGTTCCCCGTGGTCAAGACGGCAGGTCTGCTCTGCCGCTTTGCTACGGATGTACTCAGCGGGCAGGATGTTTTCCATCTCCATTATCTTGCCGCGTAAATCCGGGAATGTACGGAGAAAAGCTTTTGTCACGTGTGGAGAGATGGAAATAATGGAGTCAAAGCCTCCCCATACGGGCATTTCAAGGTCAGCGTTGACGCATACGGTTGAATAATCGGTGTGTATCCATGCCATGCGCTTTTTTGCCTTTACCTTTGACAATGCGAAGTTGTGCGGTGTCAGGAAGCTTATGGCAAGGTCATATTCTTTATGGGGATTGATGGCCGGAAGTGTTTTGTCAAGATACTTGCCCAGATAGCCGAATATTGACTCATCGGTCTTGCCCGCTTCCGGGACTCCACGTTGTCCGGCATATTTGTGCCAGGCATTCTTTGCCTGCAGGCGTCGCATCGCCACTCCCCATTGCCCGCGTTTCAATGCATGTGTAATTGGCGTTTCAATGCATGCATATGCCGGTATCTCAGGCAGCAGGTGCACTTGGCGGGGGATATGCTGCATCAGTTCTCCGCGGTGGGCATAAATGAACAGATCCACGCTGGCGCGCTCATAATCCAGAGTATGGAGCAGCCCGAGAAGGCTCATTTCAGCACCTCCCAGCTCCATGTAATGCATCAGGATAATAATACGTGGTTTCATGTGGGTTCAAACAGCCTATGGATTATGGACATGGAACGGACAAGGACAAAATGCCCGGCGCGCGCTGCCGCCTTCTCAGATAGCCGTTTCCGTTCCGATTCATGGTCTATGAGGTACTGGATTTTTTCTGACAATGCAGCCTCATCGCAGATTATACCATATTCATTGTCCCCGATTATTTCCTGCGGCCCGGCGCTGTGTGTCGCCACTACGGGTACGGCAACGGTCATGGCCTCAATTATCGCTATGTTGAATCCCTCTTTGCGCGACGGGCAGACATAAATATCAGCACCGTTCAGATAGGGGTAGGGATTGTGTTGCATGCCATGTAGAAATATGCGGTCAGCCGCCCCGTATGTGTCAATCTGTCTCTTTAGAGCTTCATATTCCGAGCCATCACCAACTATGTGGAGAAGGATACGCCGTTCTGATTTCAGATGACGGAATGCATCAATCAGCACATCATAGCCCTTCAGCCACTCCAACCGTCCTATGCTCACAATGTTTATGGCATCGGCAGGCAACGGGCGCGCCGATTTGCATCCACGGCGTATTTCTTCTGTGTCTATAGGATTGTAAGCTGTGATGGAATGTTTTGTGCCGAATTCATTCACAAGTCCTTGACGTACGTTCTCTGAAACGCAGACAACGGTGTTGAATTTGGAATAGGCCTTGGCCTCTTGTGGCCGGTCTCTGAATATTCTTTGCCGCACAGGCCAGTCGTTGCCGGCAAGATCAGTGTGCACCCATGCCAGACGTTTGGCTTTGCTGTTGGTTGACCGGCTCAGCAGCCGTGTAGTGAACCCTTCGCAGAAAGCTATCTCAATGTCACTGTGTGTCCTGCACCACAGACGGTAGCTGAGCCGTGGCGGAAGTATCTTGTACAGAAACTTTGATTTCAGCGAGTTTACAAGTCCTTTTTGAGGATCAAGAATGAAGTGAATGTCAATGTCCGGCACACTCAGATATTGGTCAAGAAGTTCACCGGTCCGGCAAATGCATATCACATGTACGTTGAAACGCTTCTTGTCAATGTTGCGCAGCAGTGTCAGCAAAGCCTTTTCCGCGCCGCCTATCCTGAATGATTCCGTAAAGAATGTTACGTCTGTCATTTCCATAGTTTGTTTTTGCCGATCAGTGTCGGGCATAAGCGGTTAAGCATCCATATTATGGGCGCAAGGATGATTACGGTGCATATCATCATTGTCAGTCCACCCCATACATCAGGCTCTCCTATGTGGTTTTGCCATATTATGAGCAGTGTGGTGAGTACAATCTCATGCATGCCGAGAACTATGTATGAATTCTTGCCGTAAAAGAGCAATGGTTTCAGGAAAGGTGCTCTGCAGATATACTTGAAAAAGAACACACTGAATACAATGACTGAGAAAACTTCAAGATAATAGACCGGCAGAACGGCATACTCCGGCATCGCGACCAGCGTTTTTCCGAAAGCAAGGGTGACAAACAGAGCCAATGATGTTATTGCCAGATATTTCGGTAGCCGGCGTCCGTAGCGGTTCTCGGCCACATCAATCAGCTTTCTGCCGATGACGAAACCGGCAGCGTAGAATACGAAATAGGGCAGAGAACGTCCAAGCATGAAAGGTGTGGGCTGTCCATAGACAAAGAGAACTCCGAGTACAGACACTGTTATGGCCGTTGCAAACAAAAGCCGGTTGTTTTTAATTAGCTTTACAAAACCATACAGCATGAACTGCAGGATTATCAGCGCGCAGATGAACCACAAGGGAGGGTTCACGGTAAAAGGATCGGCGTTTATATGAAGATCGAAAATGCCGCTTATGCAGCCATAGTCAAATCCGGCAAATGTATGGTATTTGAGGGCATGCATCCCAATCATCCATATATAATATATGAGATAGAAGAATATGAAAGGGATGACCAGAGTGTTGATTTTCTTCTTGACAAACTCCTTGAACGGATATGGCCGGAAGAAGATGCCTGATACAAAAAAGAACAACGGTATACGGAACGAGAAATCAACAAACGCCGGATGGATTGTGTGATACCAGACCACCCACAGGATTGTAAGACCCTTGAGGTAGTCAATGTAAAGGATGCGCTTTTTCCCGTCAGCCATGGTTATCTGAATTTTTCGATAATTCTGAGCAGAGAGAATGCTCTGTGACGCACTATGGTGTGAACTATCTGTTCTTTGCGGTTTGCGCAACGATGTGCTGAGAATGCCCTTTTCACCAATGGCTTCCGCATATAAAAGTCTGCCATGCTTTTCTGCTTTGTCCGTACGGCCCGGAGTGCCAGTGCCATATATTGCCTGTACAGGAATTCGTTTATCTCCGCATGTGTATCCGCATGTGAACGTGCAAGCAGCCGTGCATGGATGTCAAGGTAGTTGTCAAACATTTCACGGTGGCACAGCGATGTTGTGGAATCGTCCCTGTGGCGGTAGTGGTATGGCGCGTCCGGGATGAGCGCTACGTTGTCGTAGAATTCCAGATACCGCAGGTTGAAGTCAATGTCCTCGGTGACGCGCTGATGACGCATCTCAAGACAGTTATCGCGTATTATGTCCAGACGGAACAGTTTGTTGCAGGGTGAATTGAAAAGTCCACCCGGTAGTATGGAAAAGAATGCCTTGTTGTTCCACACATCGGTCAGCATGGTTTCTTCCGGAAATGTGTTTATGTGCGGTGTTGAATCATCTCCGTAGAAGTCCTTTATGCCGCAGATGGCGAGATCCGCATTGCCTATACCCTTTACCAGATATTCAATGTAGTTGCTCTCCATAGTGTCATCGCTGTCTGCAAAAATGCAGAACAGGGATGCCGGTGAGGCAAGCTCAAGGCCGCAGTTACGTGCCGATGCCTGTCCTCCGTTGGTCTTGCATTTCACCCGGAATCTGATGTCTTTTTCAGCCCATTCCCGACATATGTTGTCTGAATCGTCGGTTGAGCCATCGTCTATAAGCAGCACCTCATAGTTCGGGTAGGTCTGTGCTGCCAGTGAACTCAGACAGCGCTCCAGATATGGCGCCGTGTTGTACACGGGTACGATGACTGTGACTTTAGGGTGCGTATTCATCGGCGTCTTAGAAATGAAAAACGCTGCTTCGCGGCGCTGAAGATGGCCTGACGTTCAGTCTTGTTGAATATCAGGGGCAGCGACAGCGAGCAAAGCAGAACCAATGATATGACCGCAGTGATGGCGGTGTCGCAGAGCATGTTGAAAAGTTCTGAGTCTGTTGCTGTCTGCGGAATGGTAGCGGCAATGAATCCGGTAGCAATGCATATGAGAGTGATAAAGCCCCATATACGTATTATCTCCATTGCAAGTTTCAGAATGTCTAACTCCGGAATCTGTCTGGCGGCAATTATGACGTTTGTTACTATGATAACTGTGTATAACAGCAATGAGACGCTGTACATCGCCGCAATGCTTCCGGTGAGGCGCGACACAGCATATCCTATAACCGGTGTGAGCAGGAACATTGTGCCTGAAATGAACGATATGGCCTTGATGTTTCCGGTGGCATGGATGGCTGCGGAAACAGAAAACTGCACCACGGAAAGCACTGCGGTGACAAGTGCGAATCGCGTAAGCAGCATGGCATAATCAGGTATCTGTCCCAACCAGAGATACAGCACATCGTCCATGCGGATAAACACAGGGATTGCGAAAGCGGCCATGAACAGAGTGGTGAATTTGATGGCACGGACAATCAATGTCTGCATGAGCGCGATATTTCCGGCTGCATATTGTTTGATAATCTGTGGCCGGTAAGCCTGCGATACGGATGTTGTCAGCCCTTCAAGTGTGCCTGTGACTGTCAGCCCGATGGTGGCGCCCACGTTTGCCGCCAAGCCGTAAAACCAGTTTACAACAATGTTTATGCCTTGGTCTTTGAAAGTGACACACATGTTTCCATAGATGTCATAGCCGGAGAATGTTAGCATGGGGCGCACATATTCCTTTTTGAACCGGGCATGATAGCGGGCTTCCGGAAAATGACGCAGGCAATAAATGCGGTATATCATGGCAACCGCAAGGCTGACCGCGAAAACCATTGCCGCATACAATATGAGTTTGTCTCCGGGCAAGACAATGAGCAGGTATATAAGCAGCAGTTTTAGTCCCACGTTCAGAAGTTCTATGTAGGCATAGACATTCATGCGCTCATGCGCTATGATGACGGCATTGTACGGAACCTGAGTGAAACTCACTGCAATTGAAAAGACCGAGAACTGATAGACCCAGTTGGCGGCATACATGCGCTCAGGCGGGATAACCAGCTGAGTGTTGACAAACCACAGGCCGACGGTTTCTGCAAGTACGATGGTCACTGCGGCTATTATGAGATGTATGTTAAGTGATGTGGAGAACGTGTTGGCCAGCCTTTCCTGATTGTCACGTCCCATCTCGAAAGTCAGAAAACGTGACGTTGCTCCGGCCATTGACATGTTCAGGAAGCCGGCCATGGCTATTATTCCGCCCACAAGGCTGTAGATTCCGTAATCATCTACTCCGAGTGTCTCCAGAACCACACGGCTTGTGTACAGGCCCACAACGGTGCTGAGCACCATGCGGATTGTCAGTGCAAATGCGTTGCGCGCTATACGTCTGTTGTCAGGAGCCTCACTCATTGGCAGCACGCAGACCTATGCCGCGGTATCGCATTCCGGCCTCCAGAATGTCGGCGGCTTCATAGATGTTCCGTCCGTCAACAACAAGATTCCCTTTCATGGAGCGTGCTATGACCGGCCAGGAGGGGAGGCGGAACTGTTTCCATTCGGTGAGCAGCACAAGAGCATCGGCATCAACGGTGGCGGCGTACATGTCTGTGGCGTATTCCACTTTGTCACCGAGGCGCCGGCGGCATTCGTCCATCGCTACGGGGTCGTAGACGATGACGGTAGCCCCGGCCTCCTTGAGCCGGTCAATAACCACCAGTGATGGCGCTGAACGCATGTCATCTGTCTCAGGCTTGAATGCAAGTCCCCACAGGGCAATCCGGCGTCCCGCCAGAGAGTCAAGTTCCTCCCTGAGAATGTCTGTGAGTCTGGTCTTCTGACGCTCATTGACTTCCTCCACAGCCTCAATGACACGCATGTCATAGCCATTGATGCGACCGGTATTTATCAGTGCTTTCACATCCTTGGGGAAGCATGAGCCGCCGTAACCGCAACCCGGATACAGGAATTTGCTGCCGATGCGAGCATCAGTGCCTATGCCTTTGCGCACCATGTTCACGTCCGCGCCCACAATGTCGCACAGGTTGGCGATGTCATTCATAAATGAGATGCGTGTGGCGAGCATGGCATTGGCGGCATATTTTGTCATCTCGGCTGAGGCTATGTCCATGAATATGACTCTGAAATTGTTGAGCAGGAAAGGTCGGTATAGCCGTTCCATGACCTTGCGGGCCCGGGGGCTTTCAATGCCTATTATGACCCGGTCAGGGCTCATGAAATCCTTTATCGCGGCACCTTCTTTAAGAAATTCGGGGTTGGAAGCCACTTCAAAGTCAATGTTCTCGCCTCGCTTTGTCAGTTCATCGCGGATAATATTCCTGATTATACGCGATGTGCCCACCGGAACAGTTGATTTGGTCACAAGCAGGGTATAGTGGTTTATGTTCTGTCCGAATGAGCGTGCCACTTCCTCAACATATCTCAGGTCAGCCGAACCATCCTCGTCGGGAGGGGTGCCTACAGCGCAGAACACAATCTCCACTTCGTCAAGAACATCTGTAAGCCGGGTGGTAAACCGCAGTCGTCCGGCTGAGACATTGCGTTTCACCAGATCATCAAGACCCGGTTCATATATCGGGATAATACCTTTTTTGAGACGTTCTATTTTTTCATTGTCAATATCTATGCATGTCACGTCTGCGCCGACTTCGGCAAAACAGGCTCCTGAGACAAGACCTACATATCCGGTTCCGACTATCGCTATTTTCATGTTGTGATACGTTTAATTGTTGCTCCAGTGCTTTTCCTGAATATAGACTTTGGTATTTCACCGGTCAGCAGCAGGGCAAGCAATGGAGATTTTGATATTATTACATTAACCGTCAGCACGCAGGCAATTATGCATGCGGCGACTAAAAAGCAGAATACTGCCATCGGCACAAACGCGAGATGCATGTCTGTGAGTATATCGCGGCAAAATCCGAGAGGAAAGAGAAAGAAATAGTGCAAGAGATAGATGGCCAGAGATTTGCGCCCAAGAAAGGCCCATAATGAAGCTATTGTTCTTGTTGATGTCTGTGCCTGCGGTGCGAAAGCCATTTCTGCCCACGGTTTGACGATTGCCACCGCTACCACTGCCAGACATATGTGACGTAAAGCGTTCACAATGTATATGGCCTGAGGGAAAGCATTGTTAAGTGCCTCGAATTCCCAGTAATAGCAGCCGTAATACAGCAATGGTATCATTGCTATTATGCATATTGTCCGGCACGTGCCGCTTCCGGTAACTTTTGCAAATGCCTCGCGGTGTCTGGAAGCGATGAAGCCGAACATGAACGCCGGCCAGTAGCAGGCCACGTTATATATGCCGAGTATGCCTCCGAGTGTTCCTCCGAATCTGTCTGTGGTCAGACATTCGCTTGCCAGAATGAGCATTGCCCATATTGCCGCTGTAATGGCCGATTCAATCCATATATTCCGGTATCTACGGAGCAGAGGTGCAATAATCAGGAACAGTACGGATATCTCAAACAGGCATAATGTGAACCAATAGCCATATTTCTGGAAATCAGTCCACAGACTTGAAAGTGACGCGTGGAAAGGTGACTGTAGTCCGCTGTGTGGGAAAAACCACATCCAAAGTGTGGGGACCACGGCCAAAGGAACCATCAGCTGCAAAAAGCGTTTTGACAGCGACAGTGATTTCAAGCGTCCGGTTGACTTGTCGGTGCGGCATGAGAACCATCCGCTAATGAAGAAGAACAGAGGCATGTGCACGCACGCTATGATTTTGAAAAGCAATGTGTGGTCTATGCCCCTTACGCAAAAAGCAACCACATGACCCATGACAACCATGTAGATTGCCAGTCCTTTCATCATGTCAAAATATTGCAGACGCTCCTTCATATTTCTTTTTCTGGATTTTGTGCCGCCGCTAATTCCGGATTTTTAGTTTTGTCAGATGCATTGAAATGCGTTTCACCGGTAAGCAGCAGGGCAAGCAACGGAGATCTGGATATTATTGCATTGACCATCAGTACGCATGCTATTATACATCCTGCTATGCCGAAACTGAATACGGCCATAGGCACAAATGCATGGTTCATGTCTGAAAGAGCCTCGCGACAGAATTCCAAAGGGAAGAGAAAGAAATAGTGCAGCAGGTAAATGGCCAGTGATTTGCGCCCCAGAAATGCCCATATGCATGCTATGCCGCGTGTGATGGGCCGCGCTCCACCACCGGCAAATGCGTTCTCGGCCCATGGTTTTATGACGGCTATGGCGATTATGGCAAGGCATATGTGCATCGTCGGTGTGATTATGTAGATAATATATGGGAAAACAGTATATAGGTCTTTAAAGAATTCCCAGTTAATATTATAGTATAGTGTTGGAATCAGAAGCAGTATGGCGGCGGTTACCCATGCTCCTGACTGTGTGATTCTGAGGAAACCTTTACGGTGTCTTGATGCCAGAACGCCGAAAAAGAACACTGGCAGGTAATTCATGATATTATAAGTTCCTATGAGGGAATGATATCTTTCAGGGATTGCCAGCTTAAAGAAAATAAAACAGAAAATCCATGCCATGATGATTGTTGCAATCTCCATAAAAAGATTGCGGCATTTTCTGAGCAGCGGAACTGTCAGCGCATAGATCAGGACTATTTCAAACAGGCAAAGGGTGAACCAATACCCGTACTTCATATAATGGTGCCACAACCCGGAAATTGTGGGGCTGAATTTTAATGAAAGCCCTGAATGAGGCATGAACCACACCCATAGGACCGGAACAATCGCTATGGGAATCATGAGCTGCATGAAGCGCTTGGCAATTGACGGCGCTTTCAATGTCCCTGTGGCTTTGTCAGTACGGCATGAGAACCATCCTGCGACAAAGAAGAATAGAGGCATGTGTACGCATCCGATGATGCGGAACAGCACAATGTTATCCGGGCCGTCCGTGCAGAATGCGAAAATATGTACCATGACAACCATATAGATTGCCAGACCTTTCATCATGTCGAAATATTGTAATCTTGTCTCAGGCAGGTTCATGTCAGTATCTTGAGGTGTGATGGGTGGATGAAATGTGTAGCAACAGCCGCGATACCAGGAATAGAGACAACAACACGCCTGTCTCCGCGGATGCGCATGAAAACACCCTCTGTACCGGCAAATATACCTTCTGTGACCAGCACACGTGTTCCTCGACCGGCTGTTGAGAAAGAGGGCGGGAGAAACTCCACCTCAGCATCATCGCTGTGGGCGGCAACTTTTATGAAAGGTGTCATCTGGTGTTCCGGCACAATGAGCGGCTCGTGGGTCATCGGGTCCATTATATAGCGTATTGGAAGTTTTGTGGCTGCTTTGAAGGCGGACATCCATGCAGACGTGGCATGGATGAAAAGAAGATTGCTTATGGCCGGTATACGGCGTCTGATTCTGCGTTTGCCCCGTATTTCCACAACGTCGCGCATAGGGACAAAGGTCTCGGCGCCTATTTTATCAAGTTCTTTCTTCACGACAATTTCCCGCCCATAGGTGACGCGCATAGCATACCATTGTTGTTCAGATTGTGCGTGCGTATTTTGATTCGCGCTTTGATTTGCACAAACAGTGGGGGACACCATATAGCGTAAGTATATGGATACAAGGCTATTGCGCAAATATTCTCCGTCCGGAAAAATCACTTTTTCGCAATTGGTTTATCTTTGCAAATTTAGCAAAAAAATCCTATGTGTGCAATGATAAACAATCTTTTCGGAGTGCGTGGCGGTGACATGCCGGCGCATCGGAATGTCAAGCTCTCATTTTTAGAGTGGCCTTTGCGTGTGGCGCCTGTGGGCGGGACAATTTTTTTCGTTTTTCTGCGTTAATAGCATATGTTGCAGCGTGTCTGCATGTAATCTGATTTATGGAAATGAAAATCAACCGATATATCATAGCGCTTGTCTCAATTGTTCTGTTCTTCGCAGATGGTTTCGGAGCGGTTAAAATAACCGGTCGTATTACCGATGAGAATAATGAACCACTTGAATTTGTGAGCATAAGGGTCTCCGGTACGGCCATAGGAGGGATGTCCGGCCTTGACGGTACTTATACGCTCAGCGCTCCTGAAACAGACACTCTCAGACTTACATATACTCTCATCGGATATATGGAAGCCTCACGCCGGCTCATCTCGCCTAAAGGCGCTGTGACCGTAAACGTCAAGATGGAACCACGCCACTATGAATTGAAGGGTATTGAAGTCACTGATTACCAGAAGCAGACAGGAACAATGCAGAAGGTTGATGCTGATGACTACAAGCTTGCTCCGGCAGTGAACGGCCGCAGTGTGGAAAGCCTGATATCGACTATGGCAGGCGTTTCCCAGACAAATGAGATGTCATCGCAGTATTCGGTACGCGGCGGCACTTTTGACGAGAATTCTGTCTATATTAACGGAGTAGAAGTATATAGACCCCAGCTTGTCAGTTCCGGACAGCAGGAGGGCCTCTCTATAATCAACCCCGACATGGTTGGCGCCATAAGTTTCTCTACCGGAGGTTTTCCGGCACAGTATGGCGACCGTATGTCCTCTGTGCTTGATATCACCTATAAAACACCTGAGACCTTTGAGGGCGCGGTTAATCTCAGTCTTCAGGGCGGAAGTCTGGCCTTGGGCAGTAATTCGGGCCGTTTCAGTCAGATACATGGCGTGCGCTACAAAAGCCATTCATCATTGCTCGGCAGTATGGATGAGAAAGGTGAATATGATCCCCGCTTCTTTGATTATCAGGGATATATGAATTTCAAGTTCAATAACGCATGGAGTGCTTCCGTGCTCGGGAACATAGCGATCAACAACTATAAATTCATCCCTCATGACCGCAAGACAAACTTCGGAACATCTACTGACGCCAAACAGTTCAAGGTTTACTTTGACGGCTTTGAGAAGGACCGTTTCGAGACATTCTTCGGTACGTTCAATCTCAGCTACAGGCCATCTAAAAAAGCTGAATATACTTTTCTTGCCTCAGGCTATCTCACCAATGAACTTGTGACATATGACATCTCCGGAGAATACTGGCTTGATCAGGCCGGGACATCCGGCAGCGGTGGTTCCGGAGGAATCGGTGGCGAACTGGGCATAGGACGCTATCAGGAACATGCGCGCAACCGCCTCAAAGCCTCGGTCATGTCATTTGCATTGCGTGGTGCCAATGGTTTGGGCGGTCACAACATCAACTATGGCCTGACATTCAACCATGAGACATTGCGTGACCGGTCACGCGAATGGGAGATGCGTGATTCGGCCGGCTATTCGCTGCCGTTTGATCCGGACGCCCTGAAAGTCATCTATAATCTCAATTCCCGTCATGACCTGTCATCCAACCGGTTCAGCGCTTATGTCCAGGACACGTGGCGCATACAGTCCTCAGCAGGTTATGTGAACATTAATGGCGGTATACGTATGTCATATTGGGATTTCAACAAGGAATTTCTTGTCAGTCCGCGCATAAACATAGGTTTTGTGCCTGACCGTGCGCCGCGGTGGGCATTCCGTTTCGCCACAGGACTATATTATCAGTCACCTTTTTTCAAGGAATTCCGTCAGCCGGTGGAGGATGATTATGGCAATACGGTCATAGAGTTGAACTCAGATATAAAAAGCCAGCGGAGCTACCAGTTCATACTTGGTTCCGATTATACTTTCAGGGCCTTCAACCGTCCGTTCAAACTGTCGGCGGAGGCATATTACAAAATACTCGGCAACCTTATTCCATATGAGATTGACAATCTGAAAGTGGTTTATTCCGGCGTTAACTCCACCAAAGGTTCAACCATGGGCCTTGACATGAAACTTTATGGACAGTTTGTGGAAGGAAGTGACTCATGGATAAGTTTCTCATTGATGAACACACGTGAGCATCTCAACGGAAAAGTTGTTCCACGCCCCACAGACCGCCGTTATTCGGTTGCATTGTATTTCACGGACTATTTCCCGAAATTTCCCAAGCTGAAATTCAGTCTGCGTGGCATATTCAGTGATGGTCTGCCTGTCACAGCGCCGCATACTACCCGTGACAAGGGCTATTTCCGCGCTCCGGCCTACAAGCGTATTGACATAGGTCTCAGCTATGCGTTGCTCTCGCCGCCAAAGGAGGGGGAGACCCGCAGCGGCTTCCTACGGCACCTGAAAAGCGTATGGTTGGGTCTTGATTGCTTCAATCTTCTTGACATCTCCAATGTCAGCTCATATTATTGGGTTACAGATGTAAACAACATCCAGTATGCCGTACCCAACTATCTGACAAGGCGGCAACTGAACGTGCGCCTCTCCATTGATTTCTGAACGCATGCCTCTTTTGGCCTGTGCTTCCTGAACGCTAAAGGGAACAACCGGTTCCCGGAATAGCATCATGCCGTATAAATGATGCCCTCCGGAGTGATTGTGATGCGATGTGCGCGGTAAAGAGCACCTATAGCTTTCTTGAAGTCTTTCTTGGAACATTGCAGCACATTCTTTATGTCCTCCGGACTCGAATTGTCTGTCAGTGAGAATGTTCCGGCCTCAAGCATCTCCATGATCCGCTCTCCGGTTTTGCTGATCCGGTCCAATGTTCCGGGAGCAGTCAGAGTGAGGTCAAGACGCCCGTCTTCGCGGATATGCTTCACATAGGCTTTGATGGTTTCCTCAACCTCCAGCGGACGATAAATCTCATTGCTGTAAATCATGCCACGGTGGCGGTTGTCGACAATGACTTGATAGCCAATGTCGTTGCGCCCGGTAACAAGAGCGCTGACTTCCTGTCCCGAAGCATATTCAGGATAAACATTGTCAAGGAATTTGTTGACTTTTGCTGATGCGACAATGCGCTGAGTCTCCTTGTCCAGATAAGCATATACAAGATAAATGCCCCCGGGATTCATCCTCACTTTCTGTTCGCTGAACGGGCACAGGAGGTTCTTAGGCAGTCCCCAGTCAAGAAACGTTCCGAACTTGTTGACCTGAAGCACCTGGAGATATGCAAATTCCCCGACAGTTATAAACGGTTTTTCAGTGACTGCGACCGGACGGTCTTCGGAGTCCTTGTATACAAAGACATCCACGGTGTCACCTACAACCATTTCGTCTGTGATATAGCGCCCCGGCAGGAGGATTTCCTCCGGATGTTTTTCATCGTCATCTGTAAGATATGCTCCGTAATCGGTGAAGCGGCTTATGCGCAAAGTATTGTATTGGCCTAATCTGATCATGATGTTTTATGTTTGTTGCGGCAAATTTAGTATATAATTATAACAATGGCAAATGTGCTGGTGTTGCGCGTGCAATGGTAAAATAAATTTGATATTGCGCCCGCTTATTCGTATTTTTGCAGCACATATGGAGGAAATTATCAGATACTTTGGCAATAGCCTTACTGACGCTCAGCTGAAACAGTTCGATGCGTTGGGGGAGCTGTATCCCGAATGGAACAGCAAAATCAATGTTATATCGCGTAAGGATATTGACAATCTTTATGAGAGACATGTGCTTCACTCATTGGCTATAGCCCGATTTCTGGGTACACTTGAAGCGGGGACATCGTTTCTTGATATGGGTACAGGAGGCGGCTTCCCGGGAATCCCGCTTGCAATCTTTTACCCTCAATGCACATTCCATCTCATTGACCGTATCGCAAAAAAACTGCGTGTGGCCGGGGAGATTGCCCAGGCCATCGGCTTGCAGAATGTGACATTACAACACGGAGATATAGGTGAGTGCCATGCCCGTTATGACTATGTTGTGAGCAGGGCTGTGATGCGTCTGGATCAGCTTGTGCCGTTAGTACGTAAGAATATTGCACGGGATAGTGTGAACCGCTATGCCAACGGCATTGTTTGTCTGAAAGGAGGAGATATTGAGGAAGAGAGCCGTGATGTGAAATATCCGGTTGTGGAATATCCGCTTGACGAGTTTTTCAGTCAGGAGTTCTTCAGTACCAAGAAATTGATTTACGTACCAATATAATGTTGAAGATTAAACAATTCATATTCAATCCGTTTGATGAGAATACATACCTTCTTGTCGATGAGGCCACAAGGCGCGCCGCTGTGGTTGACCCCGGGATGTTCAACGATCGGGAACAGGAGGTTTTTGACAGCTATGTCAAAGCCAATGACATAGAGATAACTCAGATCATCAACACCCACATGCATCTTGATCATTGTTTCGGTGACAATTATGTTGCTGACAGATATAGTGCCAAGGTTTCAGCCCATATTGCAGATGAAAGTCTGGCAGCCGGTCTGCGGCAGCAATGTCTGCGGTTTGGTATGGACATGTATGCGACACCTGTTGAGATTAATGTCAAACTTGAAGATGGTGACGTTATAAAGATAGGTGATAGCAGCTTGCGTGTTATTCACATCCCGGGCCATTCGCCGGGAGGAATAGCGTTGTATGATGCTGAAGACAAAATTCTGATAAGCGGTGATTCCCTTTTTGAAGGTTCAATTGGCCGTACCGATCTTCCGGGAGGCAGTCACAGCGAATTGGTTAATGCCGTCAGGACACGGTTGCTGACCTTGCCTGCGGACACGAAAGTCCTGCCCGGGCATGGCCCGTCAACAACGATAGGCCGTGAGAGGCAATTCAATCCGTATCTATAGTTAGCGGGTCATAAAAAAGTGGTATCTTTGTCGCCGGTATGAATGTAAAGGATATACATATCGGCGAATATTTTTATGATTTGCCTGATGAGCGGATTGCCAGGCATCCGCTTATGGAGCGTGACAGCTGCAAACTTCTTGTTGCTGACAGTGGTGGAGTAACCCGTGATACGGTGTTCAAGGAACTGCCCGGACTGTTGCCGTCAGACACTATGTTAGTGTATAACAACACCCGAGTTATCAATGCACGCGTCATTTTGCACAAACCCACCGGCGCAGCCATTGAAATTTTCTGTCTTGAGCCTGTGGCTCCGGCTGACTATGAGCGCAATTTCGCATCTACGGAGTCGGTTACATGGCGATGTCTGGTGGGCAATTCCAAACGGTGGAAAGATGGAGAACTGCGTCGGGAACTGTCTGTAAATGGAAAGACTGTGACCCTGACGGCAATACGTGTGGAGCGTGAGGATGCATCTTCACTGGTGGAGTTCAGATGGGACGATAACGCTCTGACATTCGCCCAGGTCATAGAAGCGGCAGGGGTAATACCCATACCACCGTACCTTAACCGTGAGACCGAAAGTACTGATGCCGAGGACTACCAGACAGTCTTTTCACGCATGGACGGGTCAGTTGCCGCTCCTACCGCCGGTCTTCATTTCACGGACGCGGTTCTTGAGGCGATAGACGCCCGGAGCATAAAACGTCGTGAGGTGACTTTGCATGTCGGGGCCGGAACATTCAGACCGGTACAAGGTGATGTTGTAGGTGAGCACACCATGCACAGCGAGTTCATACAGGTGGACCGTGCACTTATAGACGAGCTTGCACTGGCACCTGATGTATTTGCTGTCGGCACTACTTCGGTACGGACTCTTGAGAGTCTTTACCATGCCGGATGCCTTATAAGCACCGGTGACTGGCGCGGTGAGGTGCCGCAGTGGTATCCATACAGCGACAATCATCCGGATCTCACCGTTGAAGCAGCCCTGACGCATCTGTCAAAGTGGCTGGAGAACAATGAAATGAAACAGTTTGTGGCGTCCACACGTATAATCATTGCTCCCGGCTATAGATACCGGATTGTAAAAGGAATGGTGACAAATTTCCACCAGCCGGGGAGCACACTGCTCTTGCTTGTCTCTGCTCTGATAGGAGATACGTGGCGCGAGGTGTACAACTATGCGCTTGCGCATGGATACCGCTTTCTGAGTTATGGGGATGCCTGTCTGTTTACTGTGTAGTATTTTTAATGATATAGTTTAATGTTGTATTGATAATTCTTTGATAATAAAGGTGTAATAATGGAAGGGATAATAATACTCATAGAGATTATTTTCGCTATACTTGGACTCATCCTGTTCTTCAAGGTCTGGGGAATGACCAACGATGTGCGTGCCATAATGAATGCCATGCATTATGTTGGTGATCCGGTTTTTCCTTTTGCAAGAAATTTCTGGTACAAGCTGATTGCGGAAGTTCTCAGAGGCAGAGTAAAAAATTTCAAGTCATGTTCACTGTCTTATGCATCTCAGGGCAAGAAAATAATAACGTTGAACGATGATGGCGGCTACGACGGGAGTGCCGGCGTTGTCATTGTTACAACCGATGGCTTGCAACATGCTGTAAAGATTGATTTTTCAATCAATTACGACGGTGATTACCGTAGACTGAAAAACTGGTATGTTGAGGCCTTGAGCATTGACGGAAAGAATGCCATGACAGAGAACCATGATTCTGCGAGCATTATATGATCTATAGGGGCTTGGTTTATAGCCTCAACAATATGTAATGATTTGATCAACGGCCTTTTATGCGGTCGGGATTCTTCCTGGCAAAGTCTTTCCAGGATGATGCTCCGGCTTTTTTCAGTGGCCGCGAGGATTCGTAATGATGGCACAACGCAGCGGCAAGCGCATCAGTGGCATCCATCTCAAGATCATCAAGACTTGACTGAGGGATGTTGAGAATGCGGCGCAGCATTTCGCGCACTTGTTCCTTTGACGCGGCTCCGTTCCCGGTGATGGCCATTTTGATTGAGCGTGGCTCATATTCCGTTATCGGCACCTGACGTGCCATGGCTGCTGCCATGGCAACTCCCTGTGAGCGCCCTAATTTAAGCATTGACTGTACATTTTTGCCGAAAAAAGGAGCTTCAATGGCCATTTCATCAGGGATATACTGTTCCACAAGTGCCAGCACGCGGTCATATATCCGGTGAAGCCGCATGTAATGGTCCTCGAATTTATTGAGCTTTATAACACCCATTGCCATCAGTGAGGGTGTTTTGTCGTTGACCTTTAGAATGGCATAGCCCATAAGATTCGTTCCGGGGTCTATGCCTATTATGATTTTCTCCATCAGTCCACAAGTTCAAGATAAGTGGAGAAGAAAAGAATCTTTTGTCCCCAGCGCTCATGCATGTCACGGCGTATTTCGGCTCCGTGGGTGTCATGCCATCGGTGTGCTTCATGGAGTGTTGCCGCTTTCAGCTGGCAGGCTATGTTCATCCCCTCCGGATCCTCAGCCGAGCCACCGAGAACACGTAATATGGAAGGTTCGGTGACAGTGCCGCTCTCAAGAGCCTTGGGCACATAATGTTCTTTGAGCCATTTTGTAAACTCATGGCGCAGAGGGCAAGGAAGATGGAAAGTGGTGTTTATTACAATCATTTCCTGAGACGTGATTTTGCAATGAGAAAGCGTGGCACGAAAGTGAGATGACGCAGCAGAGTGGGGAGTGTGCCGTAGTAATGTGACATTATCCGGAAGCGCTCCACAAGTGATTTCCGGCGGTTTCTGGTGGTCATGCCCTCACTGAGATAGTCTATTGTGGTGCAGCCGGTGTATATGTTGCTGCGTGAATGTTGCAGGCAGCGTATGCACCACTCATAGTCAGATGAGAATCGCCATCGCGTGTCATACAGTGGCGCTATGCGGCGCAGGACGGTGAATGCTTGATGGCACACCAGCATGCCGTGCCTGAATGATTTGAGAGTCAGCTCCTCCGGGGCTGTGAGATGTCGCGGACCTAAATATGCGCCATCGTTGTCAACAAGATCAGTCTGGCCGTAGACAATCCCCGGATAATCATTGTCGAGAATGGTGTCGGCGAGGATCTGAAGGGTGTCAGTGGTGTGAAACTTGTCTCCGGCATTGAGAAAGATGAGATAATCGCCGGTAGCAACGGCCATAGCCTTGTTCATGGCATCATAGATTCCCTTGTCGGGGCTGCTGAATATACGGGTACGTGCGGTGGCATGCTCGCCTACAGCTGTCAGGGTAGAATCTTTTGACACACCGTCCATGATGATATGTTCATACAGCATGCATGTCTGTGATGCCACACTGAGCATTGTCGGCACAACTGTCGTTTCAGCATTATATGTGACGGTTATTATGCTGAAAAGAGGCCGTGGGGTTTCTATGGTGCTGGACATGTCTCGTAAGGGAATAAATTAATGCAAATATAAAGAGATTTATCAAACCAATCAAAAAAATGTATTATCTTTGTAACAAATAAACCATATCGCATTAAAAAGGATGAAGATGAGACATTTCTTTATTGCCGTGTCGCTGTTGTGCGCGCCGGCCGTTTTTGCCACTACTCCACTTTGGCTGCGTGATGTAAAGATCTCGCCTGATGGCAAGACAATAGCTTTTACATACAAAGGTGATATATATACCGTTGACACTACGGGTGGTCAGGCCTGGAAAGTGACAGGAAGCCCGTCATATGAGGCAAATCCCGTATGGAGTCCTGATGGGAAGAAACTTGCGTTTGCCAGTGACCGTAACGGCAATATGGATGTGTTTGTTGTGGATGTGCGCGGTGGCACACCATTGCGTCTCACTTTCGACTCCGCTAATGAGATTCCCGAATGCTTCAATCCGGAAGGTACCGAGGTGCTCTATTCCGCATCCATTCAGGATCCGGCATCAAGTGCGCTGTTCCCGTCCGGACGAATGACAGAACTGTACGCCGTTCCTGTTGCGGGAGGCGCCCGCAGACAGATCCTTGCAACTCCTGCTCAAATGTTGTCATGGGGCACTGACCGAACAAAAGACGGATGGTTTCTGTATCAGGATGTAAAAGGGTTTGAGGATGAGTGGCGTAAGCATCATACCTCAAGTGTCACACGTGACATATGGCGCTATGACATGGCGAACGGACGCCACACAAACCTGACAAACCGTGCGGGCGAGGACCGTAATCCGGTTGTTGCCGGCAACAAGTTCTATTTCCTTTCAGAGCGCAACGGCGGTTCAATGAACGTTTATGTGGCTGACGTCAACGACGCGTCATCGGCCAAGGCTCTCACCGCATTCAAAGAGCATCCGGTGCGTTTCCTGTCACGTGGAGCGGACGGCACACTGTGCTTCACTTATGATGGCGAGATCTACACAATGAAAGCTGGGCTCAAGCCCGTCAAGGTCAAAATTGACATTGTGGATGAGGATGCCAATCAGCCTGAACGTCTGGCTGTCACTTCCGGCGCACGTGAAGTGGCTCCGTCACCCGACGGGAAAAGCGTGGCCATCGTTGTCCGCGGTGATGTGTTTGTGACATCAACAGAATACAAGACAACCAAACAGATCACCAACACGGTTGAGGCCGAAAAAGATGTGGTGTGGGCTCCGGATGGCAAAGCGCTGTATTATACATCTGACCGCGACGGAAAAGTCAACATATATAAAGCGACCATGGGACGCGAGGATGATCTGAATTTCCCCAATGCCACCATCATCAATGAAGAGCCGGTGTTCAAGGCTGACAACACGGAACGCATGGTGCCCCGGATCTCGCCCGACGGCAAGAAAATTGCATATATCGCCGACCGCAACAAACTCATGGTGCGTGATCTGAAAGGCGGCTCCCCAAAACAAATAAATGACAGCCGGCTTAATCCGGAGCGCACATGGGGCTTCAATTATGCCTGGAGCCCTGATTCAAAATGGATTGTCGCCGAGGTGATGGACCGCAAGCACGAGCCATATGCCGACATTGCCATCATAAATATTGAGACCGGCAAGATGACCAACCTGACCAATTCCGGATATTTTGCCGAGAACCCGAAATGGGTGCTTGACGGCAATGCCATATTGTTCATGACAGATCGCTATGGTATGCGCAATCATGCCTCATGGGGCTCTATGAGCGATGCCATGCTCGTTTTCCTGAACCGGGACGCTTATAACAAATATAATCTCAGTGAGGAAGACTATGCACTCAGAAAAGAACTGGAGAAGAAAAATAAAAAAGACAAAGACTTCTCATCTGACAAAAAGAAAAAAGACAAGGACAAAGACAAGGATAAGGATGGAAAAGAATCGGCTGACAGCGCCAAAAAAAGTAAGGACATCACCGTTGAACTTGATGGCATTGAAGACCGTATTGTGCGTCTGACACCCACATCAACCAATATGAGGGATGCCGCGCTGAACAGCGACGGAGACGTGCTCTACTATCTTGCATCAGGACAGAAAGGCGTGCAGCTCTGGAAACTGAATCTGCGCAAGGATGACAGTCATAGTGTTGTCGCTGCCGTGTCCGGCATGAGTGGTCTCATACACACAGAAGATGGCAAAAGTATATTCCTGATTGGTCGCAACATACAGAAACTTGATCCGAAAACAGACAAACTCAAGATGGTGAACTTCTCATCGTCAAAGGTGCTTGACCATGCCGCCGAGCGCAATTACATGTTTGACTATGTGGCGCGTGAGGAAGGAAAGCGCTTCTATAATGAGAAAATGCATGGCGTTGACTGGCCCGCGCTGACATCGCACTACCGCAAGTTTATGCCCCATATCGGCAACAACTATGACTTTGCCGAATTGCTCAGCGAACTTCTTGGTGAACTCAATGTGAGCCATACCGGCGGCAGATATTCACACCGTGGCGGCGCTTCCGCTGAACGTACGGCATCATTCGGACTGCTCTATGACATGTCATATACCGGCGATGGACTGATGATTGACGAAGTGCTTACAGACGGACCCTTTGACCGTGCCGACTCAAAAGTGACAGCAGGAACCGTCATAACCGGAATAAACGGAGCCAAACTGAAAGCCGGTGACGATGTGACACCGCTTCTGAATGATATTGCCGGCAAAAAAACTCTTGTCTCATTGAAGAAAGGCAACGAGACATGGGATGAGGTAATACTTCCCGTCAGCCGGACAAAATATAATGACCTGTTGTATGCCCGCTGGATAAAACAACGTGCCGCCGATGTTGACAGATGGTCAGACGGCCGTCTGGGATATGTTCATATCGAGTCAATGTCTGATGAACCTTTCCGTGCGGCATATTCCGATATACTTGGAAAATACAATGACAGAGAAGGCATTGTTGTTGACATACGCTGGAACGGTGGGGGACGTCTGCACGAGGATATTGAGGTTTTCCTCAGCGGCAAGAAATATCTGACACAGGAAATACGTGGCGTTGACATATGTGACATGCCCTCACGCCGCTGGAACAAACCCTCTATAATGGTCATGTCGGAGGCCTGCTATTCAAACGCCCACGGAACACCCTGGGTATATAAGCATCAGGGACTCGGCAAGCTTGTCGGCGCACCGGTTCCCGGCACGATGACCTCCGTAAACTGGGTTACCATGCAGGATCCAACCATGGTGTTCGGAATACCGGTCATAGGCTATCGCACTGCCGAAGGGACATATCTTGAGAACTCACAACTTGAGCCGGACATAAAAGTGTTCAACTCGCCTGAAACAGTTGTAAAGGGCGAGGATACTCAGCTCCGCAAGGCTGTTGAAGAACTTCTCAAGGAAATAGACAGCAAACGGAAATGATCCCCGTAGACCGTAATAAAGATATTGAAAAAGACATAAACTCTGCCGTCCGGGTTCTCCGTGACGGCGGAGTGATTCTCTATCCCACTGACACGGTGTGGGGAATAGGCTGCGATGCGACGGATGAGAAAGCTGTGCGGCGCATCTATGCTCTGAAACGCCGTGATGACCACAAGGCCTTGATTACGCTTGTTGACAGTGAGGAAATGCTGGCACGTACGGTAAGCAATATCCCGGCCGCTGCCTATGACATGATGCATGAAACGGAATTCCCCCTGACAATTGTCTATGATCAGGGCACCGGCGTTGCTGATTCACTCAAAGGAGATGACGGCACTATAGGCGTGAGGATTACACGTGAATATATATCTTCTGAGATATGCCGCCGTCTGGGACACCCTCTGGTATCAACATCGGCCAATATAAGCGGAGAGCCGGCAGCCCGGTGCTTCAGCGAAATTTCCCGGGAGGTGCTTGACAATGTTGATTACATTTGTACAAGCCGGCGCGATGAAACGGTTGATGATGTGCCGCGTCCATCATCGGTTGTAAGGATATGTGCTGATAACTCATTTAAAATATTGAGAAAATGAGGGGAGAGCGGCGTCAGTTGTTCAGGTATCTGATATGCGATTATATGGCACTCAATGCCGGATGGATGCTTTTTACACTGATCCGTTATCTTTTTCTGCCTCCGGATATGAAGACAGGCATGGCTTTCGGCGCTTATGTCACAATGCTTCCGGTAGTTGCCGGCCAGGTCCTCGTTCCGGTGCTGATGATGGGTATGTACTGGTTGTCAGGGTACTATAATACTGTATTCTTCAAGTCTCGCCTT
>JAUNPQ010000073.1 GCA_030536615.1 Bacteroidales bacterium
ATTTGCTCTTTTACTTTTTGTATGTCATTTTCTATCTTTTCTCGCACATATTCAAAGGCTTTGATAAGGAAACCGCCGCTTCCACAGCAGGGGTCACATATAATCTCGCCTTCTTCAGGGTCAAGCAGGGCTACCATAAAATCAACAATGGTGCGTGGCGTAAAGAATTGTCCTAATTCTCCACGGAATGTTTTACCCAAAAATTTCTCAAAAGCAATACCTTTTATATCATCAGCTGTCATGGATAGATTATAAACTTCTAACTCTTTGACTATTGCTTCGAAACTAGCTTCTTTGATTTTGATTGTATCGTTTGGTTCAAACAAGTCGTCTTTTATATAGTCTTCCTTGGTTCGTTCAAACAATTGTTGGTAAAAGGGTAAACTCTGCTTGGATTTAGTTTTATCGTAAGCCTCCCGTAGCTTTTTGAACTCCTTTTCTGAGAAAATTTGAGTACCAGTATTATCACGTTCATAACGAATCTTGATAAACAGAACCTTGCTGATCTCATCAAACGCAGCTTCTGGAGATAGTTTATCATTGTTACGAATAATGTTATGACACTTGAATAATAGTTTGCTAAACTCATCTCGTGTAAACGCTTTTGTTCGGTTCAATAACTCTTTGATTTTTTTTAAGTTATTCAATTCCTCAGATTTGGGTATATCAACAATTTCTTCAAGCCGTTTAGGTAACTTCCCTTTTACGACTTTGAATACTCGCGTTTCTTTTAAGTTTGTAGTTACAAAGAAATCAGCACCAGCCCAAGCTGCATAATTATAGCCTTGAAAGTAGTCTTCTTCTCGGATAGTAATATGCTCTGCTTTGCATTCTACAACAATAGTCGCAGATACTTCATCACTTTTTGCAGATGCAGATTTCCAAATTACGATATCTGCTCTTGCTTTACCTTGTCCTCGATGAGAGTTGTTGACTTGTATTTCTTGCCCCATCTGTTCTAAATCGAATCCATAGTGGTTTACTAATCGACAAATGTATTCTTGACGAACACGTTCTTCTGGAGTTAATACAAGCCACTTGTCCTTCAAAGGCGCAAATATCTTATTATCTTTAATCTGAATTTCCATTTTTCAATCATTAGATTGTTATCGATTCAACATATTGCTTATTTAGCAATTCTTCCAGACCAACGCCTAAAAGTTTTGATATCTTAATAAGTGTCTCTATATCTGGTTGGGAGCTATTCGTACACCATTTGGAAACAGTTGATGGATTAACTTTTAGTTGCTCACATAACCATTTATTAGTCTTCTTTTTTTCTACTAAAACGACTTTTAGTCGATTTATATCTGTTCCCATTCAAATCACATTTATTATTTGACTGCAAAATTAATGAAATTTTTTCACGCTGCAATAAGGGAATGACATGTTTAATAGCATGAAACTCCCTGACAAGAAGGCGAATTCTTGTCGGGGAGTTGGAAAGGAATGAGGTATTAGTAGAGGCGGATGCAGATTACGTCGGGTTCTTGCTGCGCAAGCGGCAAGCCGATAACTTGGACGGTGGCGGGGTGGTATGGTTTGTCGGTGGAGAAGTCAATGGAGAAACACTGGATGTAATATATAATATGGTTAGAAAATTCTGTTAGTTGATGGCGATTGAGAGGCTATGGGTGGCGAGGAGAAGGAATAGGGCGAGGTATAAGAGGAGGGAAAGGATGGTGTAGCCGCGTGGGAAGGTGAAATTGCCGGTAAGCCAGGAGCGAGCGCGAGTGGTGAGGCGATGTCGTAGTGCGTGAAGGGTGGAGCTAATGCCGGATGGTAGGTTGTTGAAAAATCGTAGAGGCTTTTCGTTGGAATGTTGTGTTGATAAGGGGGATTGTTGCGGCTCTTGGACTTCCCGAACGCCTTGACACCTGTTGGTGATTGTTGTCGACTGTTGTTTATCGGGCTTTACTTGCCGACGCAGAAGCGGGAGAAGATGGTGTGGAGGAGGGTGTCGGAGGTGATGGCGCCGGTGATGGAGGAGAGGTGGTCTATTGTCTGGCGGATGTCGATGGCTATGAGGTCGGCGGGGATGTTGGTCAGGAGGGCGGTGCGGACGGCGGCGGCGCTCTGTGCGGCGCCGGCAAGGGCCTGGGCCTGTCGGGCGTTGGTGATGAGGATGTCTGCGTCAACGTCACCGGTGATTTCTTTGATGCGGCGTTCGATCTGATACCGGAGTTGTTGCATCCCGGAGCCTGTCCTGACTGATATGGCGGCTATCGGCGTTCCGGACGGCAGTTGTTTTTTCAGTGTGTTTATGGCTACGGTGGGATCTGTGGCGTCGGTTTTGTTTACTATGGCGATTATGGGCTGTGTCTGCGGGATCGGGGATGTCTGCAGGTCAAGGCGTGAGGGTTCGGCGGCGTCGACAACCAGCAGCAAGAGTGCGGCACGTTCCATTGTGCGGTGGGTGCGCTCTATGCCTATGCGCTCAACGGTGTTGTCGGTGTCACGCAGGCCGGCGGTGTCTATGAGGCGCACAAGGTTGTCACCGATGGTGAGAGTTTCCTCGACGGTGTCACGGGTTGTGCCGTGGATGTCTGAGACTATTGCGCGGTCTTCGCCGACAAGTGCGTTGAGCAGCGATGATTTTCCGGCGTTGGTAGGTCCGGCGATGGCGATGGGGATGCCTTCTTTGATGGCTGCGCCGCGGCGGTAGGTGTCATGTAGGCGCTCCACTTCGTCGTGGATCTCTGTGGCAAGGTCTATAAGTTGTGTCCGTGAAGCAAATTCCACGTCTTCTTCTGAAAAATCCAGTTCCAGTTCAAGGAGGGCGCCAAGGTCTATGAGGCGCTGGCGCAACATGGCCAGCCGTTGTGACACGCCGCCTCTGAGCTGTCCCACAGCCACGCGGTGTGCGGCGCGGCTTCGGGCGGCAATGAGGTCGGCAATGGCTTCGGCCTGGCTGAGGTCTATGTTGCCGGCAATGAATGCGCGGCGGGTGTATTCTCCGGGTCCGGCTATCCGCGCGCCGTTGTCGCAGAGCACTTCTATAACTCTTTTCTGTATGTAGGGCGAGCCGTGAACGGAGAATTCTATGGTGTCTTCTCCGGTGTAGGAATGTGGTCCGCGGAAGATGGTTGCCAGACTTTGGTCAAGGATGTCGGCGCCGTCCATGATGGTGCCGAGATGGGCGGTATGCGATTGCGCGGCCGACAGTTTTTTCCCTTTCCATACGCTGTCTGCTATTTTGAATGCTTCGGGGCCGCTGAGACGGATAACTGCTATGCCACCGCTCCCGGGAGGGGTGGCGATGGCGCAGATTGTGTCTTTCTCTGTCATTTTCTGTGTGTCCGTATCCATTGGCTGTAGTTGTTTGTGGATTCAAGGGCATTCTCCAGACTGTCAGAGAGTGCGCTGAAGAAGTCCATCCCGGTCATTTCTTCTATTTGGTCAACTGAACACGATGCGTTTTTGATGGTCTCGGGGAGTGCGGTGTTGCTGAATACAAATGCTATCATTTGCGGGGGTGTGAGATGCGGCGCGTAGATTATCTTGAAGAAGCGCGAGGGCACGGACACCCCGGTATGGCCGATTTTCTTTGTGATGCGGTCTGTAAGGACCGGCCCGCATATCACTATGAGCTGGCTGTCAGCCTGTGCCCATAGGCGGGTGCGGTTTTCAAGGTCGTTCCATCGGCCGGAGTTGAGGCGTGATGTCTGCGGGGCCATGTTGCTGAGCATGAAACAGTCTTTCATGGCCTGTCTGCTCCATTTCATGTCTGCTGCCGGAGCCATGTGGCCGCGGTCAAATCCGGAGCCTTTGTAGTCGGCGAGTGTTGCGCAGCCTTTTACATTGGGATCAGCGGCAAAACGGTTGCTGCGTTTCTCGTTTCCGGCGGCTTTTTGTGCCGTGAGTTCCCAGACAACGTAATTGGGCACATGATGCTCGCGGTTGAAGTTCACTGTGAATCCGTTGTAGTCAATGATCTGCTGGGGCACAGCGGCGTCCATACGCACTTGCATAAGCTGAGCTGTGGCAGTAGTGTCCGGCCCTGCGTTTTTAACCCGTGTCGTGCGTCCTTGCATTATAACTCCGGCAACGGCAAACAATATGGCTCCGGCAATCACCGCGTTGCGTATTTTCCTTGTCCGTTTTACCAGACTGCGTGTGTATCTTTTCATGTCCGAGATGAGGGGGCTGTGTTGTCTCTTATTATTTCTGATTCTCCAATGTGTTGTAATATGGATAGTTCACATCCCACAGGAACAGGGCGTGCGCGGGCATTGATGTCCCCGCGGCGCAGCGGTCATAGCTGTCCATTATATCTTTCAGGCCGTCAGCATCAGTCTTCCCTTTTCCGATGAGCACGAGTGTGCCCACAACGGCGCGGACCATGTTGCGCAGAAAGCGGTCGGCGCTTATCTGGAAATACCAACGTCCGGTCTCATCGGGCATTGGATGCCATTGTGCCTCTGTGACGGTGCATATGTTTGTTTTGGCGTCTGAATGTAGTTTTGCGAACGATGTAAAATCATGCGTGCCTACAAGTGTCCGGGCTGCCCGGTTCATTGCCTGGAAGTCAAGGCCGGCAGGAGCCTGCCATGAGAGCGGATAGGCAAACGGATCGGGCTGCGTATGCACAAAATAGCGGTAGGTGCGGCGCACGGCATCAAAGCGGGCATGGGCGCTGTCTGCTACGGGTGTCATGCTGTTGACCACAATGTCGGGGCGGCAGATGGCATTCACGGCTTTTCTTAGGCTGTCACTATCAGTAGAGCCGATCGGGATGTCGGCATGGGCCACCATGCGCCGCGCGTTTACACCCGCATCGGTGCGCCCTGCTCCTGTCAGGGGAACAGGCGTGCGGAGCACTGCGGCAAATGCCTTTTCAAGAGTCTCCTGCACGGACACGTCATGCGGCTGGATCTGCCATCCATGATACTGCGCCCCGCGGAAGCTTATGTCCAGAAAATATCTCACAACGCCGCTGTTCTATCCTTGTCAGTCTTTCTCAAGATATGTATATCCGTAAAGTCCTGCGCCATAGGTTGACAGGAAGTTGCGGCCTTCTTCGGGACTGATGCGTCCGGCTTTCATTGACGCTGTCACCCAGGCCTCAACGTTGCGCACAAGTTTCTTGGGCTGATACTGCACGTAGTCAAGTACTTCTGCAACGGTCTCGCCGTCAATCATCTGGTCTATCTGATAGCGGTCTTTGTAAACGCTTATGTGGACTTCATTTGTGTCACCGAAAAGATTGTGCATGTCACCCAAAATCTCCTGATAGGCTCCGACCAGGAACACGCCGATATAATATGTCTCGCCGGCACGGATGTGGTGCACCGGCAATGCCCCAGTCATGTCATGATAGGAGATGAAGTTGGCAATTTTGCCGTCACTGTCGCAGGTGATGTCCTGGATTGTGCATGTGCGTGTGGGACGTTCATCAAGCCGTGCAATGGGCATTATGGGGAAGATCTGGTCAATGGCCCATGCATCGGGAAGAGACTGGAACAGTGAGAAATTGCAGAAATACTTGTCCGGAAGCATCCTGGGGATGTTCCGTAGTTCCTCCGGGGGATGTTTCATTGACCGGGCTATCTCGCCGACTTCGCGGGCAATGGTCCAGAACAGTTTCTCAATCTGGGCGCGTGTGCTCAGGTCAAGCATCCCGAGGCTGAAGAGGTCAAGGGCTTCCTCGCGTATCTGCAGGGCATCGTGCCAGTCCTCGAACATGCGTTTCTGGTTTATTTTGTCCCATATCTCGTAGAGTTCACGGGCAAGTTCGTGGGCATCGGCGGGCAATTCCTCATTGTCGCGCCACACGGGCAGCGAGGTTGTCTCAAGCACTTCAAATATCAGGATGGAGTGATGGGCCGTCAGGCTGCGTCCGCTCTCGGTGATTATGTTGGGCTGTTTGAGGTCATTCTTGACGCATACGTCCACAAGCGCCGAGACAGCGTCATTGGCGTACTCCTGTATGGAATAGTTCATTGAGCTTTCAGAAGCTGATGACCGCGTTCCGTCATAGTCCACGCCCAGGCCTCCGCCTATGTCTATGAACTCAATGTCGAAACCCTGTTTGGAGAGCTGCACATAGAACTGTGTGGCCTCACGCAGGGCATTTTTTATGTGGCGTATCTTGGTGATCTGGCTGCCGATATGGAAATGTGTGAGCTTAAGACAGTCCTTGAGTTCTTTCTTTTCCAGAAGGTCCAGCGCCTCAAGCAATTCGGATGAGTTGAGGCCGAATTTGCTCTGGTCTCCGCCGCTCTCGGCCCATTTGCCTGACCCATTTGCTGACAGTTTGATGCGGATGCCTATGTTGGGCTTTATTTTCAGACGCTTGGCAATGTCGGCAATGAGACGCACTTCATTGAGTTTCTCCACAACAAGAAATATGCGGCGTCCCATCTTCTGGGCAAGCAACGCAAGTTCAATGTAGTTCTCGTCCTTGTAGCCGTTGCATATTATCAGCGCATTGTCTGCTATATTGGTGGCGAGCACCGCATGGAGTTCCGGTTTTGATCCGGCTTCCAGACCGATGTTGAACTTCTTGCCGTGTGAGACAATCTCCTCTACAACCTGACGCATCTGATTTACCTTGATGGGATAGATCATGAAATTGCGCGCCTTGTAGTCATAGCGCTTCGCAGCGTTTTCAAAACATGTTGAAATTTTCTCTATGCGTGTGTCAAGGATATCCGGAAACCTCAGCAGTATGGGCGATGTCATGTCCCTGACCTGAAGTTCATCCATAACCTCTTTAAGGTCAACAGATGCATAACCTTCACGCGGGGTCACTGTCACATGGCCTTTTTCATTTATAGAGAAATAATTACGGCCCCAGCCGGTAATGTTGTACAGTTCGGCGCTGTCTTCCACACGCCATTTTCTCATAGACATTGGCAAAATAGTTTTTATCACCGGTCGTTCAATCGTACCGACACACAAATTTACAAAAAAAATTGCAATAACCGCTTTCCTCCGTACACATGCATGAAAGAGTGGTGGTGCAAGGCTCCGGGCTGTGGTATCCGTCATGTTCCGGCAGTATAGAAAAGCAGTTGTATGCATACAAAGACAGACGCCGAGGGTCTGCGGACCTCCGGCGTCTGTGCATGATTATTTCAGTGTATTATTCTGTCCAGGTCAGGTTCCAGATGCTCACGCGGTCTTTGTTGCTGGTGGCACCTGAAAGGCTGTTGTTCACAATCTCGATATAGAAGTTTCCTGATACGTTCACAGGAAGGCTGTAGTCATATGACTTGAGCTTTTCTATTGAGGTGAGCTCAACGGTATCTGTTTTGACAACATTTCCGTTTGCATCTTTCACAGTAACGGTAAATGAGCACTTTGCTTCTGTGAATGCAAATCCATAGTTGAATGTCAGCGTGCCGCATCCGCCTGTGAGCAGCGGGGATGTGAGCTTGCCGGCAGCACCTGCCTTACCGTTGAGGGTGGGAGCGAGGACACCTGCTTTGCCGATGAATCCGAAGTAGGGGTTCGAGGCTTTTGTGGCGTCATCGTCACCGCTCAGGATAATGCAGTTCTCTGCTGTCCAGCCGGTGGCATTGGTGTATGTCCCATAGGGGCTTGCTTTGGGGGCACCGCCGTTGAAACTGTTGAAATCACCTTTGCTGTCACCGGGTGTGGGTGTCGGTGGGGTGGGAGGCGTGGGAGTCTCTCCGCCTGCGTTCAGTTTCACGTTGTCAACACACCATGTGGCATAGTTGGCATCCTGAGTGGCGTAATAACGGAAACCGATGTAAACAACACCTGAATATGAGCTCAGGTCAAGGCTTCCGCTTGCCACCCATTCGCTGTAACCGCTTGCCGGAGCTGTGGCCAGAGTGGGGCTGAGTTTGGTCTTCACTGATGCTGTGGGCTGTGCCTCGCTGAGGACATACACCTCAAGAACAGAGGTGGTGGAGCCGTAGCCGTTCACCTGTGTGTCAAATGTCAGTACTTTGCTGTCGCACTTGCTCAGGTCAACACCGGGAGTGAAGAGCCACTGGTCAAAGGGAGCTGTTCCCTTGTAACCGGTCATAGCTGCATAGTAGTTGTCCTGGAAGGAGGGGGTGTACCATGTCTTGTTTCCGGCAACCTGCACCTGTGTCCATCCGTTGGGAATGGCACCGCCGCTGAATCCCTCATCGAGACTTGTTACAACCTCGGCGGGAGGTGTGGGCGGGTTGGGTGTGTCACTGCCTTCAAGAACATATTCTGTCACTGCTTTCACACCGCTTACACCAAAGTATTTCTCGATTGAGCCATACAGTGAGACAGCTTTGCCCAGATTGCCGGGATTGTTCTGCAGGTTGAGAGCTGTGCGCACATCGCCGAAAGGCAACTGTACGGGCACGCACTGCGATGCGTCCTTGACATCGGGGTTGGCAGCTATGAGCAGGTTGCTCATGCTTGTTGCAGGCACTTCAAACTTGGCGCCTTCTGACAGATTCATTCCGTCAACCCAACCTACGATGTAACCTTTCACCCATGATGTTCCGGAGGCTGCGCCACCAAGCACCTGACCGGGTGAGTATGGTTTTTCTTTTGTTCCGTCACCGTTGGGGATATCACCGCCGCCAACTTCAACGCCTTCTATCTTCCATGTGCCTGCTGCACCCGTATTGTCGGTGACACCGTATGTACCGAGTACTTTGGCGAGTGTACCTTTTATGTCAATACGTTTGCCATAGTTTTCAGGATGTGCCACCAGGTTGCCGAGTTCCTGAAGTTTTGAGCCATAGGGAAGTTCAATGACAAGAGCATGTGCAAGATCTTTTGTGTCTGCAGTCTGACCGATCACAAGGGTATTGTCAAGCACGGGCGTAGAGGTCCATTCGATATCGCTGTTTGAGGTAACGGTCTCAACCTCCGGAGCAACAGCGCCCACGATGTATCCGTATACCCATCCGGCAGCGGCTTTGTCGGCCACCTCATTCTCCACGGCTTGGTCAACTGTCCAGGGGTTCTCTTCTGTTCCGGGACGTGCGGGGCGTTCTGAACCGAAGTCCATGCAGCCCTGATAGTCATTGAGAATGAGCTGCCATCCGGTTGTTCCGTAGTAGGAGAGGATGCAGACAACATCACCCTGACCGGTGGGAAGGGTCTTGTTCCAGAAGTTTGAATATCCGCTTGTGCGTACGGGCAGTGAGTTTCCGTCATTGTCTATGATGCTCTGGTTGACACCGCTGCTGTGGTAGGTTGAGAAGGTCTCTTTGCCACCGTTGTCAAAATGAACGTCATTGAATTTCACCAGACGGCTCTGATAGCGCATCAGACCGTCGGGATTGCTGGGGATATCACTGAAGCTGTTGATCTCCAAGGTGTCAATGGCTGCCGCGCTGGGCCAGCCGTTGAGTTCTATGTGCTTGCGGGCCACTTCGGGAGCCATGAAAGAAGCTTCCCAGCAGTTGCCGTTTGAATACCATTCGGGATAGCCGATCTGCAACAGACCGTTGTATTTGCCTATGAACATGCCTGTGACATCCAGAACCACTTCCTGACCCATGCGGTAGTTGAGGTAGAGGTTATAGGAGTTGATGGAAAGTGCGATGGCGGCTGTCTTGTCCTGTATCACAAGGCTCTTGAATACGTTGCTGGCCTCATCTGAGCTGACAACAACGCCTTTGATAATGTAATGCGAGCCATCTTCCTTGACACCGATGGGGGTCTTGGGGGCGTCCTCAACATTCTCCATTCCGGCGATGTAGTTGGTCTCGTCCTGCCAGAATGCTTTCTTGAGGTCAAAGATTGTGGTGTTTGCCTCGTTGGTGGCCACCGGGGCGTTGGGCGACGGAGCATCTATATCGTCCTGACATGCGGTCAATACGCCTGTCATGCCAATCGCTGCCGCGAACCACGCCAGATATGTTTTGAATTTTTTCATTGTCGGAAAAAAATTATTGTCTCTAAAAAATGTCATTTAACGTTTACTTTCACGTTGTCAACACACCAGGTGGCGTAATTGGCATCCTGTGTGGCGTAATAGCGGAAGGCTATGTAGATTTTTCCTGAGAATGCGCTCAGATCCAGTTCGCCTGACTCGGCCCATGAGCTGTATCCGCTTGCCGGAGCTGTGGCCAGAGTGGGATTGAGTTTTGTCTTTGTTGCCTTGCTGAGATCAGCGTCTGTGAGCACATAGACCTCAAGAACCGATGTCGTTGAACCGTAACCGTTGACCTGGCTGACGAAGCTGAGAACTTTATCTGTTGCCTTGTCCATGTCAATGGGAGGTGTGAGCAGCCACTGGTCAAAAGGAGGATTGTTGCCTTTGTAGCCGGTCATAGCGGCATAGTAGTTGTCCTGGAAAGAGGGGGTATACCATGCTTTGTCACCTGATACCTGTACCTGACTCCAGCCGGCGGGAATTGATCCGCCGTCAAATCCTTCTGAGATGGTCACTACGGCTTCAACGGGGGTGTCGGGGTTGTCAGGAGCGCCGCTACCGTCAATCTTATAGTCAGACACTGTCTTTATTCCTTTTGCGCCGAAGTATGCTTCAAGGTTTCCTTTCAATGCCACTTCTTTCTGAAGGTTGCCGGGGTTATCCTTGAGGTTCAGGGCCGTACGTGCCGATGAACCGCTGGGCAGCTGTACGGGCACGCAGAGTGTCACATCCTTGCAATCAGCAGTCTCAGCAATGAGCAGGTTGGAGGCACTTGATGCGGGCACTTCAAATTTTGCGCCTTCTGACAGGTTCATTCCGTCAACCCATCCAACGATAAATCCTT
>JAUNPQ010000074.1 GCA_030536615.1 Bacteroidales bacterium
GGTAACATAAGAACTGACAACAGCAGATTCCAAGGTGCAGAATTTCAGTTTACCAACTTAATTTTATTCTGCGTGTCACCCCCTGTGGATATATTTTATAAGGCTATTTATACAGAGTCCGCGTCAGGCAGCGGCGGCCATCATCATGCAGAAGGTCATGAACACTCCGCCCACAATTATTGCCACCAGACTGAGTGTACGCACTGAAGCTGATAGGGCTACCGCTTCATCATGGTTGCCTTCGTCCCACATGCGGTTTACCTTAAGCGATCTTACGAACGCCGGGATACCTACCGGAAAGAACAGCGCAAGGCCTATGATGGCCATAGCCAGATAATTCTGGGGACGTCCGTCGTTTACCGGAGATGTGAATCCGGGCTGTACTTTAACTGTCTGCTCCTGTTTTACGGCATGTACAGTCTGCACAGGGGGCACTACGGGAGGAGTCTGCACTGTGGGAGGCACCGGGGGCACGGGGGGTGCCGGCGGCGTGATGACTTCCATAATCTCAGGCACTGTGGATGCTGCAACCCAATTGGGAAGTCCTTTGTACCAAACCATTGTCTCTCCGGTCACACCAAGCTGTGCAAGTTGCTCAAGGGTATAAGGTCCGGAGGCTTGTCCGTTTATGACTATGTGATATTCCATATCTGGCTGTTTTTATGAGATTGTATGTGAATATATAGCTTTGTTTTCTCTGAGAATCCAGCATGTGAAAGCGTTCTTAACTGCTTCATTCGCAAATTTATGACCTTTGGCCGGTTTTACCAAATATTTGCCGGAGAAATGTGCGGATTTGTGTAAAAAAAGCGCCGGAAATTTCCAGCGCTTTTTAAGTATTGTGAGGATTTGCGTGATCAACGCACCACTACTTTTGTCACATTGCCGTCAATGTTGACAATGTAGAGTCCGGCAGGAACCTGCAGGGAGGGCATGGCAACGCCTGACATATTGTAGACTGCAACATTGTCATACGTACCTTCAATCACTATCTCTCCGACCATACCGTAGGCTTTGGCCGTGGCGGTGTTGTCATCAGCTGTTATGTCATCAACTCCTGCCTGAACGCTTGTAGTGGCGTATACGGCGTAGCTGTTGCCGGGCATACGCACCGAAAGGCTGTTGCCGCTGCCTGTCAATGTGGGCGTGAGTCCTTTTGAGAAGCATACAAGCTTAGCGTTGTCTTTGGTCAGTTTTGTTGAGGTGGCGGAGATGTTGTACTGGGCGGTTGTAAGACGCGGATTGATAAATGCGATTATCTCTTTGTTGCCGTTGGTGACGCGTAGGATACGCGGGGTGGCGATATTGTCCATATTGACACCTGACTGCATGAATGATCCTTTTGCGCCGAAGAGTTCAGGATTGTCTTTGCGCAGGTTGCAGAGTGCCTCGTATGTGTCATGGAGAGCTTTGCGGTCAGCATTGTCAAGATAGTTCCATATAACTGTCTTGGGGTCAGTGTCATTGCCGGTTGCGTTCTTGGTTGTCTGATCGGCGCCAAGTTCACCGAACTGCCATATCATTTTCGGGCCGGGTGTCATGAGCATCTGCACCGCTACCTGACCAAGACGTTTCATGCGCACGGCAAGATCTGTTTTTGCCGTGCCGGTTCCATACGTGATCTGTTTGTAGCCCATGCGTTCTTCGTCGTGGCTCTCTGCATATGCTATTGTGGAGAATGCATCGCGACTGTCGGATGAACTCAGGAAACGGGCCAGACTTGACTGTGAGGCATAGCCCATGGCATACTGGCATGAGTTGTTGTTGATGTTTGCCCAGTTGAGCTGTCCGTCTTTGGCCATCTCATTCTCCTCCTGTGCTCCGGCAAGGTTCTCGTTGATGTGGATACCGTTGGGTTTAACGGCTTTGATAGCGCTGTGGAGGTCTTTCATCACGGTCACGCGGCTGCTGTTGTAAGCGTCTGTATTTGAGCCATAGCTTGTACCCAGACCTTTGACAAGGTCAAAGCGGAAGCCATCGACATTGTAGGCGGTCATCCAGTATTTGATTGCATCTTTCCACTGCTGGCGCACAAGTGTGTTCTCCTGTTTCCAGTCGTTAAGCACGCTGTAGGCGTGGGGAGCTGTCTTGTTGTAGAACGGATTTGACTCAATGGGATACATCTGATACCAGGGATGCAGGCCGTCGCTCTGATTGAACACAATGTCAAGGATGACAGCTATACCTGCTTTGTGGCATTTTTCCACAAACTCTTTCAGGTCATCGGGTGAACCGTAGGCTTTGTCAAGAGCCATGTAGAAGTTTGTGTTGTAACCCCATGAGTTGTTTCCGTTGAACTCCATGACAGGCATCAGCTCCACGGCATTCACACCCAGACTTACCAGATAGGGCAGTTTCTGGATGGCTTTGCGTATGGTACCTTCGCCGTTGGCCTCGCCGTCAGTTCCGGTAAAGTCACGGAAGAGCATCTCATAGATCACAAGGTTGTCATGTGACGGGATTGTGAAGTCTGAGAATTTGTAATTTCCGTCGCGCGAGCCATTGTAGACGGCCAGTACAACGTCATCAAAACGGTCATAGGGATACTTGGGCATTGACGGCCATATCGACGAGTCAAGCCAGCGGTCGCTGTAGCAGTCCAGAACAAGATGTGCATAGGGGTCACCCACTTTGTACTGGGCATCCACAATGTAGTAGTACATGTAGTCCTTGTTGTTGTCAAGACCGGTAACTGTGGTGAAGAAATAGCGCTGGCCGTTGTAGTCCTGATATTTCATGACGTTTTTGTCAAGCACACTATAGTCATCCCATGACGGTACAAGCACAACGCTGTTTTTGCCGGGAGCGGCAAGGCAGAATGTCACACTGCCGTCACTGTTCTTCACAGCGCCCATCTTGGGAACACCGCCGGGATATGTGCCCTTTGTGGAGGCACCGGGATATGCCACATTGATTGTCTTGGTGATCGTCGCTGCCGATGTTTTGGCGACGGCCGTCACGGTGTAGGATCCTGTCTTGTTGAAGTTATAGGTTCCACTCAGCGATGTCTTTGACGTGCCTGAGGCTATTGAAGTGCCGTTGACTGAAATGGTGATGCTTGCGGCCTGACTGGTCACAGCTGTGAATGTCATGGACGTTGCCTTGCCGATCACTGTTGACTGAGCGTTTGTGGTGAACTGCATCTGGAATCCTTCAGGATGCACTTCCACAAAGATATCGCCGCCGGCAGCGGTCTTGCCTTCTTTGGTCATTGTGCCGTTGCGGAACACCAGTGCCACTTTCTGGATGTGCTCAGTGGCGTCTGTCATGCCGAAATAGGTGCGCATGTCACCCAGGTTGAGTGTCCATGTGTTGGGACCGGCATAGTTGAGTTTGTACTTGGCGGAGTTGTCACCCCATGTTGGAGCGTACTTCCATGATCCGTTGCTCTTGTTGGTGACAACGCCTATGTGGGCATATACCGGATCAGAGGCTGTCACACCTTTCAGGCCGTTGTTGCCAAGTGGCGAATCGGCATGATAGGTAAGCACAACATTTTTGCTGCTCTCCTGCAGGATGGCCGGAGAGGTAGTCACTATCTGGGCTGACGCGGTAAGTGTCAGGGCAATGAGTGACAAAATCAGCGTAAAGATTTTTTTCATTGCAGTGATGTTGTTGGTTATGATTTATTAGACATTTATTTGGTTCATTATTCTGTATGCTTCGGGATTTGTTTTTAACAACGGCTCAGCGTCCGTTTTCTATCATCATGTCACTGAGACGCTGTTCAATGTCGGTGCTGCTGAGACGTGAAGTTATTTTTCCGCGATAGGCTATCGAGATATTTCCTGTCTCCTCACTGACCACAATCGCCATGGCGTCTGTGGCCTGTGCTATTCCCAGAGCGGAACGATGGCGGAGTCCCATGCTGCGGGGCAGCGATGTGTCATGACTGACAGGCAGGATGCACCCGGCGGCAACAATACGGTTGCCGGCTATAATCATGGCGCCGTCATGCAGCGGTGAGTTCTTGAAGAAGATATTCTCTATGAGGCGCGTATTTACCTCGGCATCTATGTGATCGCCGGTGTTGGCATAGCTCTCAAGCGGTATATGTCCCTGCACAACTATCAGTGCGCCGGTCTTGCTCTTTGACATTGACATGCAGGCGTAGACAACGGGCATCACAATGCGGCGCACATCAAAGGCCTCCTCGTCGCGGTGTCTGAGAAGTTTGCGCAGAAGTCCGAATCGGCGCCGGGAACCCATCTCTGTCAGAAAGCGCTTTATCTGGTCCTGAAACAGAATGACAAGTATGAGCAGACCAATGCTCATGAATTTGTCAAGGATGGAACCGAAAAGGCGCAGCTGGAATATCTCGCTGGCCACCAACCATATGATTATGAACATCATGGCGCCATAAAAAATGCTCAGCGTACCGCTCTCTTTCATGAGGCGGAACACATAGTAAAGCAGAACGGCTACAATGACTATGTCTATGGCGTCTTTTATGGTAAACTCGAACAAGGTATGGCGCTATGGGGTGATGTGCCGGCGGACTGATGTGCCGGAACGTGAATATCTGGCTTTTATATACGTCGGAAATATGGACGCCTGCAAATATACAAAGAAATATCCATATGCACAAACGCGCGGAAATACCCGCCACTACATATAAGGTCCACATGAAAGAGAAGCAGCTCAATTGGGCTGCCTCTCTTTCTCGGATGGGAAATTCTTATCAATAGCCTACCGTGGCATCCTCCCAACGTGATTTCTGAATGTTCACTCCGGCTTGATTGGCCTTATGGCGCAAGTTGCGCATTTCACGCTGAGCTTCACGGAATGTACGTTTCATCTGTACATAGTTGCCTGAAGACACACGATGTCCGGAAGCTCCTGACTTTTTACCGGTTCTAGAAGTAACGCTGGAGCCGAGATTGGTGAGGCTGTTGTAGCATTGCTCAGCCCGACGCTCCCAGTTGCGGTACATTGTAAGATAATTGCCACCACCGGCGGTGGAACCGGCGTCAACGTCATATGAACCGAATCCTGCTGACTGATAGGGAGTGCCCTGAACACCTGACATTTGCATCAGGGTGTTGGCGAAATTACCCAAAGCGTCCCAGATTAATGATGAGGAACTGCGTTGCGCATCAGTGTTCTGCTGTTGCTCAGCCCGTGCTTTTTCCTCTTTGATTGCTGCAATTGATATCTGACGGAGATGAGAGGCGTCTGTATTGTCGGGCCAGTGCTCAAGAGCCACTTCCGCAGCCGTAATCGCCTGATCGTAATACCCAAGATTATAGAGGCATGCAGCGTAATTTAGAAAAGAGGCAGGTTCGTCTGGCACAAGCATCATCAGCCGATAATATATATCCATGGCCTGAGCATATTTCTTTTGGTCGAAAAGTGTTCTGGCTTCGTTTATGAGATTGCCCATAGCGTAACTGTCAATCTGACCTTCAGTCTGATTGTATACCCAACCCTCATGACCCAGAGGATTGTAAAGGTAACCATCTGCTCCATTACGGTCAGAGGCTGCAATTACACCTTCACTGAACATTATGTCATTTATTCGGATGTTGTCCGGATAACGGTATTCGTTGCCATTACGGTCTATAAACATATTTTTGACACCGTTTTTCTCAACATGGGCCAGACCTTCGGAGAATCTCCATGCCTGTGAGAAAGGACCCATGATTTTGGCGGTCTTGGAATTGAGAATGTAATACATATTATTGGAGGGATTCCGGTATGTAATCATTCCATCCGAAAGCTGGGGTGTGGAAACATTATTTAGAATTTTATTGGAATTCCGCAAATACAGAAGATCATTTGTAGCACTCCGGTATATGCCCTCCCCGACTGGAAGCCAGAATTGCCCGGCAAGCTCCTTGATTTCGTTTCCTTTAAAATCGTAGTATTTATGTTTGGAATAATCGGAGAAATTGGAAATGTCATAAACCTTCACCCATTCACTCTCGACATTAGCAGTTATATTCTTTTGGGATTGGCGATAAATTTCTTTCCCGTTCTCATCAAATACAACATACACGCTTTTCATTTCGGGCGAGATGCTATCATACATCTCCACAACCCCATTTCGCCACATACTGTATATTTTAGGCTGATAAAGTTTGTACTTTGCAGGAGTGAGTACTGCACCGGTGCGTGAGTTCCGTATGCCATAAAGTTTTGAAATTTTGTCCTGAAAAACTTCGCTGCCGTTAGAGCTGATGTAGTAATCTTTGACATTGAGAGGTTCACCGTCAAAAGAGAAGAGTCGGTTACCGACCTTAATGCCAAGATTCCCATATTCTACAGCGTATTCTTTTGGAAAGTATTCCATAGTAAGGACGTTCATCACTCCACGCTGTGAAGACCCACGTGATGAGAGGTCAACAAAAGGATACCGCCTGAAGTCTACATAGTCATATATGAAATCTGTGAGAAAACGTTGGCCGTCAGAAAGAGCATATTTCCCGGTTTCTTTGTTCTTCACCTTGAAGTATCCTGATTTAACATCTGGCTCTATTTCAAGATAGGAAATATCATAGTTTCCCGGTTCAAGAATAAATTTTCCATTCGTGTCAATGATGCCTTGCCTGCCATCTACAGTTGTGACCGTCGCTGCGTTTCGAGAGAAATCTGAAGCACTGCGAAACTGAATGGGTATTACAGGCTTGCCGTGGGAGTCAATGAATCCAGATTGACCATCCTTTCGGGCGAGTGCACGTCCATTTTTAAAAGGTCTGGTTGCGTTCACTCCGTATAGCGCCCATTCCGGATTTGTAGCCTGGGCAAATATACATAAGCACATGGCCACTAAAAAGATTAGTCTTCGCATGATAGATATGGGTTTGATTGTATTCTTAAGGTATTGGTTTTCAATAATTATAAAAAGATGTGGCAAAATAGCCATATTTAATGACTTGTTTTCAGGCGGACATCAGTGCTTGCCGGCGGACGTCACCGCAGTGTACATCTCCACGGCATGGCGTGCGGCCTCCACATCGTGGACGCGGAGTATGTCGGCTCCACGGTCAAGGGCAAGAGTGTTGAGTGCGGTGGTGGCCGGAAGAGCATCGGCGGTGGTGATGCCAAGTTTACGGGTAATCATGGACTTACGCGATACACCCACAAGTATTGGCCGATGAAAGATTCCGAACAGATTCAGGTCATGCATAAGACGGTAATTCTGTTCCATGGTCTTGGAGAAGCCGAAGCCAGGATCAACAATAATATCTTCCACGCCCAGAAATGCCAGTTGCTGCAGGCGGTCACCGAGTTCGGAAAGGACATCGGCTGTCACATCCTCATAATCTGTGAATTCCTGCATGTCTGTCGGTGTGCCACGCATGTGCATGAGTATGTAGGGACACCGGAGCGCCGCCACGGTCTCCATCATCTCGGGGTCAAGATTGCCGCCTGAGATGTCGTTGACAATGTCGCATCCAAGTTCTGCCACCGCAATCCTGGCAACCTCAGCACGGAAGGTGTCGACGGAGACAATGGCCTGAGGAGCAATTGAACGCAGAATCTCCATGCCGCGCTTCAGACGATCCTTCTCTTCTGCAGCACTGACGTCAGCGGCACCGGGCCGCGATGAATAGGCGCCAACGTCAATGATGTCCGCGCCATGAGCAATGAGCTGACGCACACGCCGCGCAATTTCCTCGTCGGTAAACGCCCGGGACTCGGCATAGAATGAATCGGGAGTGACGTTGAGAATGCCCATCACCACCGGCACGTTGTACTCGTGAAGATGCCCGCGTATATTCAGTGAAAAGGGTCTCATGGCTTACAAGTCGTTATCTCCACTACTCAGAATTCAGCGGTTGGCGCGCTTGCGTTCAAGCTCGTCAAGTATAATCTTGCGGAGGCGGATATGGTGGGGGGTCACTTCAACATATTCATCCTCCTTTATGTATTCAAGAGCCTCTTCAAGGCTGAACACTACAGGGGGGACTATACGGGCCTTGTCATCAGCACCTGACGCACGCATGTTGGTGAGTTTCTTTGATTTGGTGACGTTGACAACAATGTCGTTGTCTTTGGCGTTCTCGCCCACAACCTGTCCGGCATAGACCTCCTCCTGCGGGAAGATGAAGAAGCGGCCTCGGTCCTGAAGTTTGTCAATGGCATAGGCAAATGCCGTACCACCCTCCATGGCTATCAGCGAGCCATTGGTGCGCCGCTCTATATCTCCTTTCCAGGGCTGGAACTCAAGGAAACGGTGCGCCATTATGGCCTCGCCGGCAGAAGCGGTCAGCACGTTGTTGCGCAGGCCGATGATGCCTCTTGACGGTATCTGGAATTCCATATGCACACGATCAGCCTGTGTATTCATGCTGACAAGATCTCCTTTGCGCCGTGTCACCATGTCAATTATGCGCGATGAGTATTCCTCGGTCACATTTATGGTGAGCAACTCAACCGGCTCGCAGCGGCGTCCGTCAATTTCTTTTATAATTACCTGAGGCTGGCCCACCTGCAGCTCGTACCCCTCACGACGCATGGTCTCAATGAGAACAGACAGGTGAAGCACGCCGCGCCCGTAGACTGTCCAGACGTCCTCGTGGTCCGCCTTGCTGACACGCAGTGCCAGATTGCGGTCAAGCTCGCGCGTGAGGCGGTCTCCGATATGACGCGAGGTAACATATTTGCCGTCGCGGCCAAAGAAAGGAGAGTCATTGATGGTGAATGTCATGGACATCGTGGGCTCGTCAATGGCTATGCGCGGAAGTGGCTCGGGATTGTCGGGCAATGTGATGGTGTCACCTATCTCAAAACCTTCAATACCCACAAGGGCACAAATGTCGCCGCTGCTCACTTCCGCAACTTTTTTACGGCCCATGCCCTCAAACGTATGCAGTTCCTTGATGCGCTGGCGCGAAACCGTGCCGTCCTTACGGCTCAAGCCTATCTCCATGCCCTCGCGTATGGTGCCGCGATGCACACGGCCAATGGCAATACGCCCCACATAGTTCGAGAAATCAAGACTGGTGACAAGCATCTGCGGATCGCCTTCAAGGACTTTCGGCGCCGGGATATGCTCGATTATGGCATCAAGCAAGGGTATGATGTTGTCTGTCGGGGTATTATAGTCAGTACTCATCCACCCTTCCTTGGCCGACCCATAGATTGTGGTGAAATCCAACTGATCCTCAGTGGCATCAAGATTGAACATGAGGTCAAAAACCATTTCCTGCACCTCCTCGGGACGGCAGTTGGGCTTGTCAACCTTGTTTATCACGACAATTGGTTTCAATCCTATCTGGAGTGCTTTCTGAAGCACAAAACGCGTCTGGGGCATAGGTCCTTCAAACGCATCGACAAGCAGCAGACATCCGTCAGCCATATTCAGAACACGCTCAACCTCGCCGCCGAAATCAGCATGCCCCGGGGTGTCAATAATATTTATCTTGGTGCCTTTATAGTTGATCGAGACATTTTTTGATAGAATTGTTATACCTCGCTCACGCTCAAGATCATTGTTGTCAAGAATAAGTTCACCGGTGGCCTGATTGTCACGGAAAAGATGTCCGGCCATAAGCATTTTGTCCACAAGCGTGGTCTTGCCATGGTCAACATGGGCGATGATGGCTATGTTGCGTAAATCCATATGATGTTGGTTCGTTGGTCATGAAAATATGGAGCCGGCGACCCCGGACGCCATAAACCTCCTCACTGAGGAAAGTACTTTTCAGCCTGCAAAGTTACCACTTTTCCGCCAAAGAACGTCATCCTTTCCGCCAAAAAAACCGCTTTTCAATTAAATAGTCGGAATTTTTGCATGCCACATTTGCATATATGGAAAATAACCTTTAACTTTGCAGACGCAAATAAGCACTGGAGAGGTGGGTGAGTGGCTGAAACCACCAGTTTGCTAAACTGACGTAGGAGCAATCCTACCACGAGTTCGAATCTCGTCCTCTCCGCAATACAACCGATTGAATCCGCTGTAAGACAATAACTTGCAGCGGATTTTATTTTGCGCACATACAAAAACACATACAAATTGCGGTGAAATCGGGACAGTAGCAAAAAAACTGCGGGATTTTTATTGTCCACCGGATCTCTCTCCGCCACAATCACAATTCAGGGTCACCGGCAAAAGCGGGTCTATGCGGGGGCCACGAGCAGCTACTGAGAAAATTATATATACAAAAATTTCCCGTGTGTATGATAAGATCATATACACGGGAAATCTAAGGTGTCCGAAATGAGACTCGAACTCACACGACCTTTCGGTCACTACCCCCTCAAAGTAGCGCGTCTACCAATTCCGCCATCCGGACATTCGCCAAAAGCTTTTGCTTTCTGAGACATTTTTTGAGCGAAAAACGGGACTCGAACCCGCGACCCCGACCTTGGCAAGGTCGTG
>JAUNPQ010000075.1:0-4879 GCA_030536615.1 Bacteroidales bacterium
ATAACCTTCATCTCTCAATGCTGCGAGCTGCCCGCGGCAAAACACATCAAGAGATATTGGAATTGTGGACATTCGGATTATTTTCTTCATGGTAATTTTTCAAATGGGATTCTGATGATTTTACCGGATGTTGTGCGTGAGATCGCTTTTACGGCTTTATAATGACGTGGAAGTCGTGAGTGGTCCATCTGTTCTCGCAGTTTTGTGACTACCGAGGCCAATTCATCTTCAGGACATTCAGCCACCATGGCGGGAACATGTCCCCATTTGGGATCAGGGGCAGTGGTTATGTAGAAACTGAATGGCGGGTTAGCTTTGTTGTGAATCTCGCTTTCAATGTCTTCCGGACTCAATTTTTTTCCTCCGGAGTTTATGATATTGTCCGCCCGACCAATCCATATGAATTCCGTGGGAGATTTAAGATCGACAATGTCATTGGTTACCACATGTGGTTCATTGAAATATGGAATGTCAATCACAAGACAACCTCGGGGGTCGGTTTCAAAGGTTATACCCGGCAGGGCCTTGTAACATTCACTTTCCAACGGACGTAGAGCCACATGGCTGCATGTCTCGGTCATCCCGTAGGTCATAAATGCGTTATAGCCGCATCGTATCAGGGCATTACGGAGATTCTCATTGAGCGGAGCGCCGCCTATTATCACATTTTTTATAGTATCAGTCCATTCCGGATGATGCAGCAGGCATTCAGCCTGCGATGGCACGATTGCCAGCAAATCCACATTATATGGAATGATAAACCGATTTGATGGCGGTATGGCTGACACAATGCCTGCGGCATCCTCGGCACGCACAACCATCATTCTGGCTGCAATATAACAGAAGTCAAGCGGACAAGCATATAACGCTCCTTTGCCAAGTCCGAAAAAGGCATTGGTCGCATGCGCGGATGCCCGCATATCTGCTTTAGAAAGCCTGATTGTTTTAGGTTTTCCTGTTGATCCGGATGTTTGGGCTTCTATGTGTGTGTCGGCATTTCGCCAGATGCCTTCAAATTCGCTTATTGTCATTGTTTATTGTGCCATGAAAAATCCGGAATCGGTCCGGGCGGAACAGCATAGAGAGAACCCCGTTGCTGTGTAAGCGGAGACCCTATGTTGTTTTCATATAATTCTCCCGTTCCAAGCCCTTGTGTCATTGTCGGACGGTATTTGTCTACCCATTCCGCAATGCATCTGAGTCCGATATTGGATTCAAGGGCTGAGGTTGCCCACCATCCTATACCACGTTCTCTGGCGGTAGCTATCCACATGTCAGCCTCTTTGAAACCGCCACATAACGATGGTTTGAGGATTATATAACTGCATTTCACATGACCCAGAAGCTGCTGCTTGAAATCTTCGGTTGTTACGCCTATAAGTTCTTCGTCAAGGGCTATGGGGATTGGCGATTGTCTGCACACATCAGCCATGAGGTCATATTGTCCGGGCGCTATGGGTTGTTCAATTGAATGAATTGAATAGGGGGCAAGTGCATCAAGCCGTTTTAAGACGTTACGGGCGTTGAATGCCCCGTTTGCATCCAATCTTAGCTCAAGTGTGTCAGGAGTAAACATCTTGCGGATGTATCGTATCAGTTCAAGTTCATCATCAAAGTCTATTCCGCCGATCTTAAGTTTCACGCATCGGAATCCCTGTCCGATCTTATCATTTATCCGATTCAGCATCAAGGCTTTGTCACCCATCCAGACAAGGCCGTTTATTGGTATTCCATAAAAGCCTTCACGCCATACAGAATGGCTGTATACTCCTCTGAGGTTATTGAACGCCATCTCAAAGCCACATCTTATGGAACTGTCCTGACTGGTAAGGGCCTTGACCGGATCCATACATGCCTTATCAAGCCGGGTTTCATATCCGGCATCGTCTTCACGGCTAAGCCCGTGGAAAAGAGCGCATTCGCCTATGCTGTACAGCTTTGGGTTGTCAGCGTCCCATAGGCGGATGAAATATGTCCGTTTTGTATGCATCACGCCTCTTGATGTCCGCGCTTCAAATCTGAAGCGTAGATCGTAGGGAAACCATTCGGCGCAATAGGTTTTATCCATGATCAGTATGTTTAGCCTGGAAACGTCGGGAATTGATCAAAGTCAGGATCTCTTTTTTCAAGGAAAGCGTTCTTACCTTCCTGAGCCTCATCCATTAGATAATACATCAGTGTCGCATCGCCAGCAAATTCCATAAGTCCGTGCTGACCGTCAAGTTCGGCATTCAGCGCACGCTTTATCATGCGTATTGCAAAAGGACTGCGTTTCATTATAGTCTCGCACCAGTCCACAACTTCATCCTCAAGCTGTTCAAAGGGCACTACTTTGTTGACCATTCCCATCTGTAGGGCTTCCTGGGCGGTGTATTGACGGCACAGAAACCATATCTCCCGCGCTTTTTTCTGGCCCACACAACGTGCCAGATATGACGATCCGAATCCGGCATCAAAACTGCCGACTTTAGGACCGGTCTGGCCAAAACGGGCATTTTCAGAAGCAATGGTCAGATCGCAGACTACCTGAAGAACATTTCCGCCGCCTATGGCATAACCGTTAACAGCGGCAATGACAGGCTTTGTAATTGAACGGATTGCCTTATGCAGATCAAGTACGTTAAGCCGCGGAGTTCCATCGGCATCGCGATAGCCGCCTCTGGATTTGTAATTCTGGTCACCGCCGGAGCAGAATGCTTTGTCACCTGCTCCGGTGAGGACTATTACTTTTACTTTATTGCTGTCTCGACACCATGCCATCGCATCAAGCATCTGGGCATTGGTCTGTGGTCTGAACGCATTGTAGACCTCCGGCCTGTTGATTGTGATGCGGGCTATGCCGTTGTAGAAATCGAACAATATGTCAGAATATTCTTTAATTGTCTCCCAATTGTGTTTCATGTGCGTAAATGTGAAAAATAATTCTTATATGCTTTGATGTCAGCTTCTTCATCAAGAATGAGGTTGAGGATAGCTGCTTTTCTGCAGTTTCGGAAATCTTTGCCGGTTCTTGCAAGTTCTTCTTCGTTGTCCGCTTCAAAATATTCCAGATTGTATGCTTTTGCCAGCGTATCAAGAGGCAGACGTACATCGGCGGCAAAACATTCCTCCAGTTCCGGAAGATGACGTGTTGACGGTATTATCCGGAAAATGTTGCCGCCCCGGTTGCTGAACACAACCATTTTGAAATTGTCAGGAATGCTATGGAAAGCCAATGCGGCAATGTCATATTGTGCCGACATATCCCCTGTCAGCAGCCATGTGGGATTGTCTGTCGACAATGCAGCACCCAGGGCTGTTGAAGTGCATCCATCAATGCCGCTGATGCCACGGTTACACTCAACACGGTGCAGGCGCTTGTATCCGGTGATTTGTAAAAGTCTTACACTCATGCCATTTGATACATGGACATTGCAGTGCGGGGGAGCCATAGCCACAACCATATCCATAGCTTTCAGGGCTGACCAACGGACATTTTTCAGATATGTGTCAGTCTTGTCCTGTATTTTTCCGGCAAGAGTATTCCAATTGTCGTTATATGATGATTCACAACTTCTGAGGGGTGTCATTGCAGATGCCAGTTGAGGAAGGAAAATTTCCGGGGACATCATAATGCGCCGCTCAAGATGGCTGAACAAATCAGGCGCTGTATTGCTCTGGTTTATTGACCAATGCCGTAATCCGGCCAACGACCGTAGCCATTTCCCAAGACTATGTGAGGCTGTAGTCCCCCCGGCTGTTATGACTACATCAGGAGCCATTTCCTGACTCATATCATGGCTCATGAGGGTCAGGAGGCCGTCAATGTTACCGTGTACCCTGTCAGCGTGAATATTTGATTGAGCCTCGGCCAAGACAGTGACATTGGGCAATGAAGCAAGCTTCTGCATGGCCCTGTTTATACGGCTATGCGGTGACATGAATCCGGCCACTACCAGGATTTTGCTGGGAGGAGCAAGCATTTGCCCCAATGCCCGTGCTTCTGCCACGGACAATGTGGGCTGAGGCATGGTATATGCATATTTGCCACTCATGTCACATTCTCCGTCAGAGGTCTCTATCTCATTAGTGAGAGGTTCGTGGATATGGATATTAATATGAACAGGCCCTTTTGTTCCGGTCACTGCCATATGCAGTGCATCGTTTATTAAGCGGTTGGCCCATTGAAGGTTGTCATCGTTGCTGCTGTCTGCCGGAAGATCAGTGGAGAATTTCACTATATTGGCTAGTGCTCCCGGCTGCCGCATGGTCTGTGGCTCAGAGATGTCTATATGTGCCGCCGGCCTGTCTGCGCTTATAAGGATAAGAGGCACGCCGCGGTAATATGCCTCAGCAGCAGCCGGTGCAAGATTCATCAATGCCGATCCGGAGGTGCAGATGACTGCAACCGGTCTGTCTGACTGTACGGACATCCCAAGCGCAATGAAGGCTGCACTGCGTTCATCCACAACAACATGACGAGTCAGCTGTCTGTGACGGCTGACGGCCATTATCAAAGGCGCATTTCTGTTTCCCGGACAGAGAACAACATCGCGGATTCCATACGCTGCAAGAAGTACTGCTATGCGCCGGCAGATAGCCTTGTCTGTATTCATCATAACGCCCACAAAATTACTAAAAACTTTTCTTTATCGGTGATTTATTCGTAACTTTGCACATCAATTAGCACCAATAAGTACACCACCATAAAATGGGATTTTTCAAATTTTTCTCCAAAGAAAAAAAAGAGACGCTTGACAGAGGCCTTGAGAAAACCAAGCAAGGTTTTTTTGATAAGATAAAGCGTGCAGCAATGGGGCGCTCGCAGGTTGATGAGGATTTTCTTGATGAACTTGAGGAAGTATTCATAACATCAGACATGGGTGTGGAAACCTCATTG
>JAUNPQ010000075.1:4889-10291 GCA_030536615.1 Bacteroidales bacterium
AGACTTGTTGAAAGAACGTGTTGCACGTGACAAATATGTAGGCATTGATGAGTTGTATACGCTTCTTTATGAGGAGATGGCAACTCTGCTCAGTGATAACGGCACGGATGATAATGAAGCCGAGTTCAAAGTGCCAGAAGGTGTGTCAAGGCCATATGTCATAATGGTTGTCGGTGTGAACGGTGTGGGCAAAACCACAACGATCGGCAAACTTGCGGCGCAATATAAAGAGGCCGGAAACAAAGTAGTGCTTGGAGCTGCGGACACATTTCGTGCGGCGGCTATTGAGCAGCTTGAAGAATGGGCACGCCGAGCCGATGTCACCATTGTGAAACAGAAAGAAGGCTCCGACCCGGCAGCTGTGGCTTTTGATACATTGTCATCCGCTGTCCGCCAGAAAGCTGATGTTGTGATTATTGATACGGCAGGCCGTCTGCATAATAAGGTCGGGCTCATGGACGAGTTGTCTAAGATAAAGAGAGTCATGCAACGCGTTGTTCCTGACGCCCCCAATGAGGTGCTTCTTGTTCTTGACGGATCAATGGGACAGAATGCTTTTGAACAGGCCCGTCAGTTTCAGGCTGCAACTCAGGTGAACGGTCTGGCGATAACCAAGCTTGACGGCACGGCAAAAGGCGGTGTTGTCATAGGAATAAGTGACCAGTTCAAGATACCCGTGCGTTACATCGGTCTGGGCGAGGGCATCAAAGACCTTCAGGTTTTCAATAAGCGTGAGTTTGTGGAAAGCCTTTTCAACCACCGCAGATAATATTACCGAAAGTTCACGGCAATCCTTCAGTTCTATAGTCACTAACAGTCTCCAACCATATACAGGAAAGATTTCTTGATGGGTAAAAAAGTAGATATTATAACAATGGGGTGCTCCAAGAACCTTGTTGATAGTGAGCGTGTGATCCGTCTTTTTGAAAAAGAAGGAATGACAGTCCGTCATAATCCTGATAAAGTAAGCGCTGATTGCGTGATTATAAACACATGCGGGTTCATTGGCGATGCAAAAGAGGAATCAATAAACATGATACTTGAGTGTTGCCGTGCCAAAAAAGAGGGACATATCGGATCAGTATCCGTTATGGGATGCTTGTCAGAACGTTATCGTGAACAGTTAAAAGCGGAGATCCCCGAGGTGGACCGCTGGTACGGCAAGTTTGACTGGACAAAGGCGGTTGAGGACATCGTAAATTCCCATTCTGAGGCTCACCGGTTGTGGGACAGAACCATAACGACGCCGTCACATCATGCCTACCTGAAAATATCAGAAGGATGCAACCGTTTCTGCGCATTCTGTGCCATTCCGTTGATCACGGGCAGACTCAAATCACGCCCAGTTGAAGAAATTCTGGAAGAAGTCCGTGAACTTGTAGCTCGTGGAGTGAAAGAATTCAATGTAATTGCTCAGGACCTGTCATCATATGGCACGGATCTGTATGGGCATCATGACCTTGCACGCCTCATAGAGGAAATAGCATGCGTCCCCGGTGTGGAATGGATAAGGCTGCATTATGCCTATCCGGCTGATTTTCCTTATGACATACTGCCGGTCATGGCAAAATATCCCAATGTGTGCAGATATATTGACATAGCGCTTCAACACTGTAGTGACAAAGTGCTTGGCAATATGCGCAGGCACATAACGGCAGCGGAAACCGAACGTCTCCTTGACCGTATACGCCATGAAGTTCCCGGCATCCACATCCGCACAACGCTTATGGTCGGCTTTCCCGGTGAGGGAGATGCCAAGTTCAACGAGCTGCTTGAATTTGTGAAGCGTCAGCGATTTGAGCGTATGGGAGCATTCGCTTATTGCGAGGAAGAGGACACCTATGCGGCGCGGAACTTTGAAGATGCCGTCCCGGAGTCCGTGAAACAGCAAAGACTTGACCGGCTCATGGCGCTGCAGGAAACAATATCGCTGGAAGTGAATCAGGCGAAGATTGGTAAGTGTCTGCGTGTGATGTGCGATGGAGATAACGGTGAGTATTATGTCTGTCGCTCTGAATTTGATTCGCCGGAGGTTGATCCTGAGGTGCTTGTCCGCATGTCTCCGGGGATTGAACTGGAAGCAGGCAATTTCTATGAAGTAAAAATAGTTGAGGCGATGCCTTATGAGCTGATTGCTGAAATATGCCAGTAATTTGCAATATATCGGAGGTTGTCGGGGAGGCTCTTGACAAGGGCATACGGTTCGCGGTGTTCCAGGATCGTGGCGATGATGCTGTGCATTTTTTCGGCGATGATGGCACGGGACGTGCTCCATTGTCCGATAGTTGTTTTTTTGCTATGCCATGGAACGGTAATCCCGAGGACATGGTGAGAATTGATGATTGCCTGACTGTTGAGGACATGCAGGCGCTCCAGGATAGACGCGTCCATGCAGACAAGCCATGGCCGTCTGATATGCCACGTATGGAGTATCTGACTGCTGTCAGCAATATTGTCAATGATCTCAAAGAGCATGGCGGCAAAACAGTTTTATGTCGTACAATCACTGATACTGATACGCATATGGATATTTCCGGCATTGTCTCTGAGTGCTTTGCCAGGAGACGCGACGCGACATGTTGTTTCATGTACACTCCGGTATCGGGCGGGTGGTTGATTGCCTCTCCGGAACTTCTTGTTGACGTTGACGGGAAGAGACACCGCGTCACCACAATGGCACTTGCCGGCACACGTAACGCAGAGGCTACCGATGCGGAATGGGACGAGAAGAATGTGGATGAACATGATATGGTGACTGATTATATTGTTCAGTCACTCGCAGATCTTGGCCTTGACCCGCATGTGTCTCCTACAGAGACGTTGCGTGCCGCAAATGTGTGCCACATATGCAATGTAATTGAATGTGACAACTGTCCGGATGATCTTACCGGAGACATGATTGCAAGAAAACTTTCTCCGACTCCGGCAGTGTGCGGAACACCAAAATCACGAGCCCTCAGTCATATTTCAGTTTACGAACCGCATCCGCGCAAATTTTATGCCGGCTATTTTGGAATGATGACTCCTGCGGGCATGTTCAAGGCATATGTCACCTTGCGGTGTGCACAGATATCGCAGACGGCCTATTGTATTTATTCCGGCAGCGGGATAACAGCGGCTTCTTCTGCTGAAAACGAATGGCGTGAAACCGAGATGAAAGCGGAGCCGTTAAAAACAATACTTAAACAAGGAAATAGAACCATTTATAACATATGAACGGTTACAAAAAAAATAAGAAAGGGAAGCCATTCATAATATTGGCGGTTGCCGTTGCGGCGCTTATCGGACTTTCATTTGTGCCTTGGAGCAAACTGACAGGTGGATATATAAAAGATTTCAACCTGTTCAGCGATTTATTTGGCATATCAGGACCTGTAACGGCTACGGAACAGCTTGACCCGGAGCTTTCAAAAGCTCTTGCTCACGAAGAAGCCGTTGAGGAACCTGTGCCCGGTGACGGATCCGTGACAACGCCAACATCGCCGGAACTTGTTAAACCTGTGGCTGCCAGTCGTGAGAATGGTGATATGATCATTGAGGATTATACAGCCAACTCACAGGGCGTGGCACATCTCAGGGCTGCACTGCGCCAACGGGCCTCACGTCCGGTCAGGATTGCCGTTATCGGTGACTCATATATTGAAGGAGATATCCTGACCATGGACATTCGCGAGCAACTTCAGGATAAATACGGAGGATGCGGCGTGGGATATATGCCGGTGTCTTCTCCGCTTACCGGCTTCCGCGTGTCTGTCTCACAGACATGCAAAGGCTGGACAGAACATGATATACGCAAAAATGCCAAAGACGCCTACAAAAGCCTTGCCGGAGAGTATTTTACCGGTTCGGCGGGTGCGCATGTGTCTTACAAGGGAGTCTCGAAACTGCGTCATCTTGACGGATGGGATATGACAAAGGTACTTTGCATAGCTCCCGCAGGCGGCAAGATCACTGTCACCACCGATGATGGTGATCATCTGTTTGGCCTTGACGCATCGTCTGACTCAGTGCAATGTCTGGAAGTCAAAGGGCGCACAACAAGTGCGTCCTTATCAGGCAACACATCGGGCATGCAGTTACTCGGCATGTATCTTGATGGAAATTCCGGAATTTTAGTTGACAATATGTCGTTGCGTGGCAACTCCGGCATAACCCATCGCAAATTGAGCGTTGATCTTGCTCAGCAGATGCGCAAGCATGTTGACTATGACCTGATAATTGTTGAATATGGCATCAATGCCTTGTCATCGCAACAGAAAGATTACAGCGGCTATCGCAAACTCATGGAACAGACATTGGCCAGAATCAAGGAGTGCTATCCTGCATCAGACATCATATTGCTTGGAATTGGTGATCGCGGCCAGAAAATAAACGGTGAGGTTGTCTCTGTACCGACCTCGCAGAATATGGTTGACGCCCAACGCGATGCCGCCAGAAATGCAGGCGTTCTTTTCTGGGACACACGTGAGGCAATGGGCGGCGAGGGCGCTGTTATGGCATGGCGTGAGAAAGGCATGATCAATCCCGATTATATCCATCTGAACGCCAAAGGCGGCGCTGAACTGGCCAGACTCTTTGTTGGCTCATTGATGAAAGCCACAGGTGAGTAACCAACCAAAAAAAGTAATGAATCAGTAATATATATCCCCCATAGTAATTTGAAATCTCCTCTGTTTAAATATATCTCTGTTTTTGCCGCAATCTTTTTTACGGCGAGCCATAATCGTGGCTTTGCAAGCCCGGAAACTCCCGCCGTTGCCGAGCCGCAGACGGATACCTACATCCGGCATAATCCGTCTATAGAAAATCCCGTTGCTGAACTTGCCGAGACCGCTGATTATCCCTTCCTTAAGCTTAATGCCAACCATATTGACATGAACGGCCATTCCTGGCATGGGTTGACGCATAAACTTGACAATATACGCCATCATAAGACCTCTGATAATTTCACAATTGTCCATATAGGCGACTCCCATATCCAGGCAGATGGCAACACCGGACGTATCAGAAAGAATTTGCAAAAAATTTATGGAGATGCCGGCCGAGGTCTGATGGCTCCGTTGCGTATAGCCGGTACAAATCAGCCGCTTGATTATAAGTTTACTACTGAAACGCCTGTCACAACCGCCACATTGCTGAAGATGCCATGGCCGGTAACCATGGGTTTCACCGGTGTGGCTGCCAGACCGATCGGCTCAAGCGCGACATTCCATATATCCGATCAGTCTCCGTTCAATGAATTACGCGTCTACTCAAACGGACCTGTGACCGTCACCCACGTTGATGCCGGAAAGAGCACAGACATTGAATATACACAGCATGAGGAAGAGTGGGGAACATGTCTGAAACTTGACCGTCATGTGCAGCAACTGACCGTGACACTCAAAGGAAACGGAATGATA
>JAUNPQ010000076.1 GCA_030536615.1 Bacteroidales bacterium
ATAAACGAGATTCTGGCCGCAAACGATGTGGATTCTGACTCCGATTTATGCATAATCCGTAGAGAAATCACGTCAAAAGGTGGTTCACGCGCCTTTATAAATGACACGCCGGTGACCCTGACGCTGCTTAAGGAGGTTTCAAACAGACTGTTGGACATCCATTCCCAACATGAAAATGTCCTGCTTGCAGACAACAGCTACCAGCTTTCACTCATTGATGCATTAGCCGGCAATGATGTACTGCTTAAAGAATATCGTACGCTCTATGCCGATTATAAAACAGCTCTCAAGGATTTTGTAAATACTCGTGATATGCTCATGTGGAATCGTGCTGAAAAAGATTATCTTTCTTTTCAGCTTGCGCAGCTTGATGAACTGGCACTGCAGCCCGGAGAGCAGACCCAGCTTGAGCATGAAAGGGATATATTGGCAAATCTCACTGAGATAAAGAGCAGTGTAGGGGATGCCCTTGATCAGCTCACCTCCCCAACTTCAATGACAGCATCCTTGAGCCGATGCATAGAAAAACTGAACAACCTTACAGATGTTTACGATGCGGCAGAACAACTTGCAGAACGGTTACAGACTGTAAAAGTCGAAATTCAGGATATAACAGACTCGCTTGACGAATATAACAACAGTCTCGCTGCTGATCCCGGAGAACTTGACCGGATAGAGGACAGACTGAACGATATATATTCTCTTGAAGCCAAACATCACATTGACGATGATGCAGGTCTTATTGAACTGCAGAAATCGCTTCGGGAAAAACTTTCCGTGATTTCAAATGCAGATGTCACACTCGCAGACCTTGAGAACAAAGCAAAACGCGCAAAAAAAGCAGCAGTATTAAAAGCCCGTCAGCTCAGTGAGCGGAGAAATGAATGTGCCGGCTATTTTGCCGCGGAACTTAAAGAGCAGGCAATCCCCCTTGGGCTGGAGAATCTACGTTGCGACATCGCCCTGACACAGGGAAAACTGACTGCCGACGGTATTGACTCTATTGAGTTCATGTTTGCATTCAACAAAAATCAGGCATTGACACCTATCGGCAAAACTGCAAGCGGAGGTGAGATATCCAGAATTTTTCTGGCAGTGAAGTCAATTGTGGCTACCCGTATGGATCTGCCAACCATGATATTCGATGAGATAGACACCGGAGTGTCAGGAGACATAGCCAACCGCATGGGTCAGCTCATGAAACAGATCTCGGACCATTCACAAGTCATAACCATAACACATCTGCCCACTGTCGCCGCACATGGCGATGCACATTACAAGGTATACAAGCATGATGAGGAAGATTCAACAGTGACTGAAATAAGGCTGCTGTCCGGAGCTGACAGAATTTCTGAACTGGCACAGATGCTTAGCGGCTCGTCGACAAATGTAACTGCCTTGGCAGCCGCAGAATCATTATTAAACAATAAGTGAAAAATTTTTCCAGATGGAAGCAAACGACTATATTTTTGGAATACGACCTGTAATCGAGGCTATTGAATCAGGCAAGGAGATTGACAAAATCTTCATAAAGAAAGATCTCTCGGGTGAGTTGGCGGCTGAACTAATGGCGGTTATAAAGAATCATAAATTATATGCCCAACGTGTTCCTGTGGAGCGTCTTAACCGCATAACACGTAAAAACCATCAGGGCGTTATCGCCATGGTTTCAGCTGTTACATATGGCAGACTTGACTATCTTGTTCCGCAACTGTATGAGGAGGGACGGCTTCCATTTCTGGTTGTTCTTGACGGCATAACTGATGTTCGCAACTTCGGGGCGATTGCCCGTACGGCTGAATGCTGCGGCGCCGATGCCATAGTCATTCCGGAACGTGGCAGCGTTGGCGTTGGTGGCGATGCGGTAAAAACATCGGCAGGAGCATTGAACTATATTCCGGTATGTAAGGAGAAAAAAATAAACAGCGCTGTGCGTTTCCTGAAAGACAACGGATATATGTGCATCGCCGTTTCAGAAAAGGCAGATCTTAACTATACCAAGGCTGATTATAATGTGCCTGTTGCCTTGATAATGGGTGCCGAGGATGTTGGCATATCTCCTGACGTTCTCCGGTTGTGCGATGCAAAGGTTTCAATACCTATGTTTGGTCATATCGGATCACTGAATGTCTCCGTTGCAGCAGGCGTACTTATGTATGAAGTTGTGCGTCAACGTCTTGAGGGCAATATGGAAGTAATCTGATCCGGACCGTACACGCCATACGTTTCTTGTGGCTTTTCAACCGTTCAGACAGAACAATGCCCGGGCATTTTTTGTAGTGACATCCGCCACAACATCTTCCGGCACAGAAAGCACTTCCGATATTTTTCGCGATATAACCGGGATGTAAGCACTTTCATTGCGTTTACCCCGAAAGGGAACCGGAGCAAGATATGGGGCATCTGTCTCCAGAACTATTCTTGACAAGCCTATGGCCGGAAGTGTTTCGCCCAACTTACTGTTCCTGAAGGTCACGACTCCGCCTATACCAAAATAAAAGTCTCCACAGTGCCGAATTTCCTCCACTTCTTTAGACGTCCCTCCAAAGCAATGGAAAACGCCTTTTGTATCCGGATAGCGTTGTAATACTTCCAAAATCTGACTATGACTGTTTCGGCAATGGATTATAACAGGTTTCCCTAATTCATTGGCCCATGCAATCTGTTGCTCAAAAGCATCCGTCTGTGCCTGTTCATACGTCGTGTCCCAATATAGGTCAATGCCTATTTCACCGACTGCCACATATAGTTCGGGATGTTCGGAGAGTTCACGATGTGCTACTCCAAGCTTTTCCTGGTTATCATGCTCTATTTCCTCGGGATGTATTCCCATGGCCATGCTGAACAGTTCCGGATTTTCCAACGCGGTTGCTTTCATCCGTGCGATAGAATCCAGGCCGATGTTCGGCAAGACAATGCCGGTTAACCCGGCTTGGACAGCACGTTTTATAACTTCTTGACGATCAGCGTCAAATTCCTCACTATATATATGACTGTGAGTGTCTATGAATTTCATCACACCTTACAAAGAACGTTTGTTCAGATCAGTAGCCAATGATGTGAAATATTCCTTCCACCCCGGCTTAATCTCAATGGAGTTCAATGACTTGACAGCTTGCTCGGTATATTGTTCTATAAGGGAACATATCCGTTCCGGAAGATTGAGGCTGTCATAGAAAGAACGCACCGCCTCTATTTTATTTTGGGCATCAGGTTTGGAGGCAATGATCCTTTTCAGTTCACCTGACACGTCTTCATTAAGTGCCGTGATATAAAGCCAGGTCTTTTTGTCATTTATGATATCGCCGCCAATCTGTTTTCCAAAAATAAGCGGATCGCCGTATGTGTCCAGATAATCATCACGAAGTTGGAATGCCAGGCCCATAGACGTGCCATATGAATAAAAGGCTTTTCGGGTTTGCTCAGATGCGCCGGCCACAATTGCTCCAAGTTCACAGGCACATGCAAGAAGCACGGAGGTCTTCAGTCTGATCATATGTATGTATTCATCAACAGAAACATCATCACGGTTTTCAAATTCCATGTCCAGTTGCTGACCTTCATAGACCTCTATCGCTGTTCGGTTAAACAATTCAAGCAGTGGCCTGAGAATATTGTCAGGGCATGATGTCATGTATTCATAAGCCAAGGTCAACATCGTATCGCCGGAGAGAATAGCTGTGTCACGTCCCCATTTATGAAAGACTGTAGGACGGCCGCGACGGACCTGTGCATTGTCCATCACATCATCGTGCACCAGTGTGAAATTATGAAAAATCTCAATTGCTGCGGCCTGACTGAGTCCTTGTGAAACATCTCCGCCAAGAGCGTCTATAACAGATAGCATCAGGATTGGACGCAGACGTTTGCCTCCGGTTTCAAGTGTATATCGGATCGGGCTGTATAACTCGGCAGGATGAGCGGGATAGGGGATTTGTGCCAGAAAAGAATTTATGAGTTCTGTAAGTTCCCTCGGTGATGTCATATGTTTATGTTTCTATTATTGGCAAGTTGCCTGTTGAATTCTCTAAGTTTTGATGGCGCGCCGGCGTATTGAAGTCTTATTTCATCAATGAGCTTTTCATCACCGGCTTCAATATTTTGCGCACACTCCTGAGGTGATGCCACTGATGTCACAAACCGGGCTTTCTCAGATATGCTCATTTTTTCGAACCGTTGTTTCAATGCTGTCTGAAGTCCATCCAGATTTTCATTCTGTCCAAGTCTGACATATGTTTCAGCCAACAAAGTGATCAGGCTTCGTGATGGATGGACTATGATGCTGTCAGCAACGGCATCAGGCAACAAAGTAGCAACCATCGCCACTGCATGGACTTCCACTGGTGAATCTGAAGCGATCACATTTATTAGTCTGCGCGTATCATCATCGCAAGTCTGGGAAATTTCCTCACATAAGGCATTTATGCTGTCATTGTTTCCGAGATTGGCTGAGATACGTTGCACATACAATGCCGCACATTCATCATCATTTGCATGTGATGAACATGAACCGATTCCGTAAAGGAATGATATACACATTAATATAATTGTACAGCTTTTTATGGATGCCTTCATAATCAAATGTAAAGTTAGCAATTAAATACGGAATTATTGCATTATCAGAAAGATTTATGTATTTTCGCAATGAAATTTATTCATAAACCGCGGCCCGGATCTCCATATGCTTTGCATCAAAGGCCAAATATATATTGACAATGAAATTATTTGCAAGCCTTATAGTTTGTATCACAACATTATTGTTCCCTATAAATGCACGAAGCGCCGTTCTGGATATTGCAGGAGAAAAACATACCTCAATAGGCATATATATATATGATTTAAAGGCAGACACAGTTGTTTTTCAGAATGATGCAGACCGCAATCTTGTGCCGGCAAGCATAACCAAAGCAATCACATCTGCATCAGCGCTCAGAACACTGGGAAAAAACTTCAGATTCCGCACCCGGGTGCGCCTTGAGGGATGTTTTGATGGTGACAGCTCGTTTTCAGGCATCATTCATGTCCTTTCATCAGGAGACCCGACACTTGAAAGTGCTTATTTCCCTGCCAGACATGGTTTTGCGGACTCTATTGCATCAAATATAAAAAAGGCCGGAATCAAGCATATCAAAGGCTTTATCTCAGTTGATGAACGGCCTTTCAATGACGGACCAATCGCACAATGGGAGATTGAAGATGTTGCATGGGCTTATGGAGCAGGAATATATCAATTCAATTATAAAGATAACATATTCAAGTATAACATAGCGCAGAAGAAATGCCAGCCGGAAGTTCCGGGAATGGACATCGTGATCAGACAGGACAGAAACGGACTTGACCTGATGCGTGGAGTAGGGAGTCAGACCCTTTGCGTGGCCACGCCGAATGCCCGCAAAGGCTCTTTTACGTCGACAGTTCCATGTCCGGCGGAAGTTTTTAAGAATGAACTTGCAATCAGGCTCTCAGAGGAAAGCGTCCGCTTTGAGCCGCAATCATCTGACTTCAAATTTGAACGGAATGACATAATCGATGTTTATACACAAGTTTCACCCTCATTGCCGGAGATTCTCAAAAGTCTGATGTTCCGCAGCGACAATATGTTTGCAGAAGGTATTCTCCGAGCCATGTCGGCTGAGTCATCGCGCAATGCCGCGATTGCCCGGGAAAAGAAATTGTGGAAAAATTACGGGCTTGAAACCGAATTTGTGTCACTTGTAGACGGAAGCGGTCTTGCACGGTCAAACAGGTTCTCAGCTAAATTTATCGGATCGGTTCTTGAAAACATGGCACGGTCCGGAGATGCGGATTTGTACAGCTCGTTCTTCCCACGCGTAGGGAAAGAGGGCACAGTGCGTTCGTTTCTGAAAGACACTGAATTCAGCGGACGACTTGCCTTGAAAACAGGTTCAATGAACGGCGTACAATGCTACGCCGGATATGCGTTTGATGATAACAATAAACCGTCGCACATTGTTGTCATTATGATCAATAGTTTTTTCTGTAAAAGAGCAGAATTGCGTGAGGCCGTCCGCGAAATGCTTCTTGACAAACTGCATCTGACTACTGAGGATAATTGAAATATTTCACTTTGAACAAAAATATATAATATATGGATAAGAAAATAATTGACAGTCTGATAGCTTTGAACGTTGAGATGGAGGGACTTCTGCGTGTCCTCTACTCGCGTGACAGCGATGAAGCCCTGCAACTCCTCGCTGAAAAACATTCGGAATATAGCACTCTTTTCAACAGTTTCATCGCTAATGCGGACCAACATGATTCCCTGAGTGCAGCAGACAATGTCTCTGAACCGGAAAGAATATCTGACGGCGCAGAAGTCGACAAGAAAATACCCGATATAGCCGAATATATCATTACAACCGACGCTGACGATGATGCTGCAGTTGCAGTTTCTGAAACACTCGCTGAAAGCGCTCAGGAGGATGCCACCCCGACGCCAACAGAAGTAGTTCCTCTGGATAATGGAGAGGGAGAGCATAAGGTTGAAGAAAAACCAGCTATACAAGCTACAGCCAAAACAGAGACAGCACCGAATAATGACATCCGTATAAACGACATACTTACGTCAAAACCAAATGAATTGAGAGTGGATGAGATGCTTTCGCGACGCGAGGCACGAAATCTGCGAAAAGCCTTCACTCTAAATGATAAATTCCGTTTCCGCCGCGAACTCTTTGCCAACAACGACAAACTCTTTGCCCGGACACTCAATGACATTCAGGAAATGACTTCATATGATCAGGCCCTTATATATGTTGCCGAACAACTTGGTCTTGATCTTGAAAATGAGAATGTGGCAGATTTCATGCTCATAGTCCAGAACCACTTTAATGCCATCTGACATATGGCCGGTTGTCTGTATATAGTACCCACTCCGGTTGGCAATATGGCGGATATGTCACCGCGGGCTATCGAGATATTGCGCAAGGTATCGGTGGTATACGCCGAGGATACACGCACAAGTTCTGTACTTATGCGACATTTCGGGATAGAAACGCCAATGCTCAGCCATCACAAGTATAATGAACATGAGTCATATGGGGGCATCGTGGACCGTATTGTAGCCGGTGAGAACATTGCTCTCATTTCAGATGCCGGAACTCCGGGAATTTCAGATCCGGGATTCCTGTTGTCACGTGAATGTCGCCGCGCGGGAGTAAATGTCATCACGTTGCCGGGACCAACAGCATTTGTCCCGGCGTTGGTCAATAGCGGACTGCCTTGTGATCGGTTCTGTTTTCAAGGTTTTCTGCCGGTTAAAAAAGGCAGGACAACCCGTATTCAGGAAATCGCTGACAGTTACGTGACAAACATTGTCTATGAGTCACCGTTAAGACTCAGCAAAACGCTCAGGCAACTTGCTGATGTATGTGGTGACAATCGCGAAGCGTCTGTCTCACGTGAGATTTCAAAAATACATGAAACCACCGTCAGAGCCACATTAAAGGAACTTGCTGACTTTTTTTCAATGAACACTCCCAAAGGCGAAATTGTTATAATCATAGCTCCTAAGACAGAGACAAAAGGAACCAAGATACATATAAATAAATATCGTTCCGAAAATTGAATAACAAGAGAGTGTTTCATGAGCTGTCAGGGAGAAAATAATTTATAAATTTCATCATTACTATTATGTTTAAAAAGATTTCACCGGCCATACTTATGGCAACCCTTCTTTTCTCCGCATCATGTTCTCAATCCGGTTCAGACAATCGTACAGCCGGCGACTCGACAGCGACTCAGATAAACAATGCCACACACGATGAACTTGTTGAGGCTGTCAATGACCGCGACCAGTTGCTTGTGCTTGTCAATGACATACAGCAGGGCTTGATTGAAATAAAAAGCATACAGGAGATCGCAACTGTCAACACTGCTGAGACTCCTGACCGTCGCGCCATAATCAAAAACGACCTTGCTGCAATACAGCAGGCTTTGGCTGACCGCCGGTCAAGACTTCAGGAACTGGAAAAGAAACTTGCATCGTCAAATCTGTATTCCGATGATCTCAAAAAAACCGTCACTTCTCTGCATGCACAGATAGAGTCCCAGACAGCAGAGATTGCACGGTTAAATGGCGAATTGACTCAGGCAAAGAGCCAGATTGCTGACCTCAATACCAAGGTGGACTCCCTGAACACGAACGTTGAGACTGTAACCGGCGAACGCAATGCCGCGGAAGAACGTGCCTCATCCCTCACAACGCAGCTCAACACATGCTACTATGTTCTTGGGAGTAAGAAAGAACTCAAAGCCCATAATATTATTGACGGCTCAAAGGTGCTTCAAGGTAATTTCGATAAAAGCTATTTCACAGCTTCAGACAAGCGCACTCTCAAAACGATAAACACATACGCCAAAAAGGCAAAAATACTGACAAAACAGCCTGAGGATTCATATGTTATTGAGACACGTGACAAAATCAAATATATTGTCATCACAAATCCTGAAAGATTCTGGGGCGTATCAAACTACTTGGTAGTTCAGATAAACTGACAATAAGGCATTTAGATACCGGAAGCGGCTGCAAAAATTGAAGTATTGCAGCCGCTTCTGTATTATTATCTATGTGCAATCATCATATGTTCCATACAGGGCATAACATATGATTATCAAGCATATCCACACATCATTCAACTATTTTTTGATGTCACCGGGACGGAACATCTCGTAACTGTTATCCGAATAAAATACCATAATATATGTAACTTTTTTAGATACATCCTGATTCTGTTGATCACACTCTCCAATGTCTCTTTTTAAATTGTCTATATTTCCAGGCGACATTTCATCATCCTGAGTCTCTATTTTTTTTGTTGTAGTATTGGAAGAGTAGGGGTTAGGCACATATTGCTTATCCCCTCTAAAATTTTCTGCATGAATATTATGATTGGGATGTATACCTGACATAGTACCGGTCTCATCCATCTTCGGAGAGTGTCCGTTATGATTATTCCCGACATGACCAAGAGGATGACTCACAACACCATCCACACTGTCTTCATTACTATTATATTCAAATAAATTGCTCTCGGTCTCATCATCTAAACCATCTATGGTCTCTATCAGCCAGTCATTTCCAGTTTTATGTACCATCTCGCCGTCACCAAACAGCAGCCACATTATGTTTAGATTTGGGAAAGTATAGTGCAATTTGTCAATCAGTTCATTACTGATCTTTTTATTACGCCCGTTTAGTATCTGCGAAAGCGTTGGACGCGGAATCTGCGCCTTATCTGCAAATTGAGAATTCTGCATTCCGAGATACTCAATATACTCTTTCAAACGTCCAACTATATCCATATCAGTAATTTTACATTTTAAAATTCGCTATAGTAAATCGAAATTTATAAACCAAAATATCAATATGCAAATGTAATCAATATTTATAATATATGCAAATTTATAATTGCATACCCCGAATTTACAAAACGCAATGCACTATTTGCAAACGTTACAAGCACACAAAATGTACTTTTATACTATCCGATTCCATTAGCATTCAGAATATAAAAGCACATGAATTATATTAGAAGTAAAACTTTAAAGGTTTATCGTAAATTCCTCATTACATATATTATAGCTCAATAATACCACCATACCAGCTAAAGAATTACAGGAGCACGATTAATCATAATCTTATACTTTAAAATTTATGGTGTAATGAGT
>JAUNPQ010000077.1 GCA_030536615.1 Bacteroidales bacterium
ATGACTTTCGGCTCACAGAATAACTCAGGGGTCAACTTATAAATTCTCCTTGTCATGACCGCTATGTATGAAAAAAATAAAAATTCGCATTTTTGCAAATTGTCAAATTTTGATTATCTTTGTACCCGAATTCCAATCTATAATAACACCAGACCTAACATGGATGCACATATAAACAACACTGACATTCCCATTCATCCCGGCCAAAAAGTCAAATATCATATTGACAAACTAAGCATATCCCAGAAAACACTGGCAAAACTCATCAGCCTGTCACCGTCAACACTCAGCGAAGTTTTGAGCGGTAAGCGTCCGGTCACGACAGAGTATGCCATGCTTTTCGAAGCCGCTCTGGGCATGAACCTCGACGAACTGCTGTCCATGCAGACTGAATACAATAAATACATTGCCGGGACTGACACACGCTTCCGCGCCAAAGTGACACGCATACGCACACTGACTCCATTCGTTACTGAAGATGATCGATAAACAATATTTATTGGCGGTTCTCCGTCATCACATGTGATGACACACTCCATTCTATTACCATGATATATAACCCCTCTATTACTATTTAAAGTCTCCTCATTATTATTTATTTATTTAATGTAAACACTTTTCTCTTTCATAAAAATGAACGTAGTTGACAGATTCCTCCAATATGTGAAGTTCGACACACAGAGCGATGAACTCACAAACATGACACCGTCCACCCCCGGACAAATGATCTTTGCACAATCACTTGAAAAGGAGCTGCAGGCTATGGGCCTCTCAGATATATCTCTTGACGAGAACGGCTACCTGATGGCCACCTTACCCGGTAACATCACTGACCGCAAAGTTCCGACTGTAGGATTCATCTCGCACCTTGACACATCGCCCGATATGTCAGGCCATCACGTCAACCCACGTATCATTGAACGCTATGAGGGCGGCGACATTGTCCTTAACCCGGAAGACGGCACAACATTGTCACCTGATCAGTTTCCGGAACTGCTACACTATGTAGGACAGGCACTTATTGTCACTGATGGCACAACGCTGCTCGGCGCTGATGACAAAGCCGGCATAGCGGAGATCATAACCGCAGTCGATTATCTGATGCAGCATCCGGAAATCAGACATGGCGATATACGCATTGCCTTCAATCCCGACGAGGAAATTGGTCTGGGCGCACATAAATTCGATGTTGAACACTTCAACGCCGACTGGGCCTATACAATGGACGGCGGTGAGATCGGAGAACTGGAATATGAGAATTTCAATGCCGCCGTGGCGCGCATCACATTCATAGGCCGCAACGTACACCCCGGATATGCCAAACACAAAATGATCAACTCAATGCGCGTGGCCAATCAGTTCGCCATAATGCTTCCACGCTGGGAGACTCCGGAGCATACGGAGGGATATGAGGGATTTTATCATCTTGTCGGCATGGAAGGGACTGTGGAAAAGACAGTTCTCACATATATAATCCGCGACCATGATCGTGACCGTTTTGAACGCCGCAAAAAAGAATTCGAGCATCTTTCACGCAAAATAAACAAGGAATATCCGGGTTGCTGTCAACTTGAGATCAAAGACCAGTATTTCAACATGCGTGAGAAAATTGAGCCTGTCATGCACATAATAGATATTGCAGAACAGGCTATGCGCGACGCTGACATCGTGCCCAAGGTTGTGCCCATCCGCGGCGGCACAGACGGAGCGCAGCTGTCATTCAAAGGTCTCCCCTGCCCCAATATCTTTGCGGGAGGGCTCAACTTCCATGGCCGCTATGAATTTGTTCCCATCCCGTCTATGGAAAAAGCCGTGGATGTGATTGTCAACATTGCCCGGCTGGTAGCAAACAGCTGATACACGCTGCCGCCAATGTATGACACAGCCACCATCACCGCTTCCAGATAAGGCGCAGAACCGGCGTCTACCGTTGCTGATTGTGGTGACAGGTGCGACAGCCTCAGGGAAGACCGATCTTGCCATACGGCTGGCAGAACGTTTCGGCACCGAGATCATATCAGCCGACTCACGCCAGATATACCGCAATATGCCCGTCACCACCGCTGTTCCCACCGTGGAACAGCGCGCACGGGTTATGCACCATCTTGTGGAGGCGATTGACATCGACACGCCTTACAGCGCCGCTGCTTTTGAGAAAGATTCCCTTGAAATTCTTCCTCATCTTTTCAGCCGTGCCGGTTGTGCGGTGGTGTGCGGAGGATCGATGCTCTACATTGATGCCCTCACTCGCGGCTTGGATGACATCCCCACGATTTCAGACACAGTGCGCAATCGTGTACGTGAGATATATGCACAAAGCGGACTGGAGGGCGTGGCAGCCATTCTACAGCTTTATGACCCTGAATATTACGAGCAAGTAGACAAAGCCAACCCGCGCCGTGTGATGCATGCTATTGAGATCTGCATGCAAAGCGGAAAAACCTTCTCGCAACTACGGGCGGCAAAACGCACCGAACGCCCATTCCGCACACTTACCCTTGCCATAGACAGACCTCGGCAAGAACTTTTTGGACGCATTGACGCGCGTGTGCTCCGGATGGTAGAAAACGGCATGGAAGAAGAAGCGCGCCGTCTCTATCCGTTCCGCACGCTCAACGCCCTCAATACGGTTGGATTCAAGGAATGGTTTGCGTATTTCGACGGACTTATGAGCCGCGAGACAGCCATTGCCCGCATAGCGAAAAACACCCGCGTATACGCAAAAAAACAGTTGACGTGGCTGAAACGCCGCGACGATATTGTGTGGCTTGACGGAAGCCCGGCGTCAGAAGAAAAAGCAATTGGAATTATTGCCACGGCTCTGAGCTGATCTTATCCCACGCAGAACTCAAGGCTTTTAAGAGGATGTCTAAAGCCTCAGACTGCCGCGGATTAACTAATCAGCTCATTTGTATTTCCGCAGATATTTCTTCGTCAAAGATACGGTTGAAAATTTCAGCCATGCGCACCCTATCGGCAAGAAGACTGCGAAGCCTGTCCAGATTTGCGGCATTGCTGCTCCAGGGTATCCATATTTTCAAGTAGCCTGCAGGCCCATATTTCTCAGTGATATGGCGCACAGTGCGCTGAAAGTGTCCATCGCGGTCAAGTTCCGGATAGTTGGCAAGTCCATATTGTATTGTGCGGCGTATGATTGTCTCAACATCAATAAAACGATCTGCCTCGGCAACGATGAGTCCGTACAAACTGCGTGGCCTGCTGCTGTTTGACGCCCTGTGATCCTCCACCGCCTGACCCATCACCATGATATCCTCCGGGCCGAAATGGCTTCTTACAAAAGTATCGGATTCAAGTATACGGCGCGACTCATGGTGATGATTCTCCCGGCCGCCTACAAGACCCACGTCATGGAACGCAGCCACCACATAAACCATATTCCGGTCAAGGCCCGCCTCATGGGCTGCTAACGTCAGACTTTGTTCAATGACCATGCGGACATGGTCCTGCCGATGGGCCTTGTCAAAACGGGAATAGCGTGGAATTATCTCTTTTTCAACGTAATCAATGATATCCGATGCTATCCCGGCGTATTTGTCTGCTGAATCCATGTTGTATTTCCGGAATGGTTTATACATTGCAAATGTAGTGATAAATAAGTGATTTTACAACTGCCACAGGCCAACCGCACCCAGGATCATCCCTCATATCAGCAGCTTAAAAGAATTACAATCATAATATATTGCAAGGAGATGCACCATAGCAGGCGCACCTCCTTGTGGGTTTATGGTAGTAACCAAAGGTTTAAACAGCCCCTTATTTCACAATGATTTTGCAGGTGAATGTCTGGCCGTTCTCGTCGGTGATGCGGTAGGCGTTCACGCCGCGTGAGAGTTTGTTGGCGGGGACAGTGGCTGCCTCCGAGTCAACATCTGTGCGGCGCAGTTTCTGAACACCGGCACCGTCATATATCTCCATTCCGGCTATGCTGCCGTCAGGCATCTCAAAGCGGATAGTCTCACCGGGTGCAACCGGGTTTGGGAATACATTGACGCCGTTTACCTTGCGGATGGACAGAGCGCTGTCGTTTGCTTTCTCAATGGCATAGAGCGTATATTCAGTTGTGCCATCGTCTTTCTTGGCAGTCTCATAGATATAGTTCTTGTCTCCTACAGTCATCAATGTGGTGGATGGAATGATGCCGAGTTCAACGCCATCCTCGTTATATACATGGTAGGTGACAACTGCCGTTTCCGTATCCCGGGTATGCGTTACATATTCCCATTTGTCATCGCTGTTCACAACATTCTGAGAGGCTAAGTATGAGGTATAGTGCTTGCCTTCACGGTTGATAACGAGTGTTGTCAGCTGCTCGTTTGTCGGGTCGCCATAAGGACAGATCTTGAACTGTTTGTCCAGTGTAAGCCTGGGGGAGAAGATAGAGATTGACCATCCGTCGGCAACCCATTGGTAGCTTATCAGATTACCGTCGCCATTGGCATAAAGCGAGCCAATGCCTCTGATTGGCGGACTCAGCTTCAGTTCGCCGGTGGCCTCGGCAGGCAACGCACACAGGCATAAGGCCGCCGCGGCCACTGTCAGAAATTTTTTGAATGTGGTAGTTTTTTTCAGACATATGTTTATGATTAGATTTGATTTGCGACAAATTTAATATATAAAAAGTGAAAAATTACCCCCCTCCCGTTAAATAATGTTAACAACCCCTATGGGATTAATTCTAAATCAAATCATGTCATTTCCTGAAAATGATTGACAGATAAAGGTCAGTTTGGTTGTCAGTTTACTGTATAGGTTTACAAAGATAGTAGTTTTGGTTGATACTCCCAGAGGGTATACGGAATGTCACAGAAACCGCTAAGTTAAATTAACAGACTGTTCTGCTGTTGTTTCACGTTTTTTTTGTACCTTTGCACGTTTTTAGACGTTCACGAAGGAAAACATCATTTTACATTTCAGATAAATTTATGAATCCAATCAAAAAAACCATCACCCTGGCCGACGGTCGCGAAATAACGCTTGAGACCGGCAAACTGGCAAAGCAGGCTGATGGAGCGGTAGAGTTGCGCATGGGCAATACGATGCTCCTGGCAACCGTTGTATCGGCCAAAGAGGCCGGTGAAGGGGTCGATTTCATGCCCCTGCAAGTTGAATACAAAGAGAAATTTTCAGCGGCCGGACGTTTTCCCGGTGGTTTCCTCAAACGCGAGGGGCGTGCCAATGACTACGAAATCCTCACATCGCGTCTCGTTGACCGTGTGCTGCGTCCGCTTTTCCCTGACAACTACCATGCTGACACTTTTGTCAACATAACCTTATACTCGAGCGATGGTGTTGATATGCCCGACGCTCTGGCCGGCCTTGCCGCATCAGCAGCATTGGCCGTCAGCGACATCCCCTTCCACGGTCCCATCAGTGAAGTGCGTGTGGCTCGCATTGACGGTAAATTCGTCATCAATCCCACCTTTGAACAGCTTGAAAAAGCAGACATGGAGCTGATGGTAGGCGCCACCTATGACAACATCATGATGGTTGAAGGCGAGATGAACGAGGTGAGCGAGGCCGAACTTCTGGAAGCGCTCAAGACCGCCCATGCCGCCATCAAGGAACAGTGCGTGGCTCAGCTTGAGCTTGCCAAAGAGGCAAATGCCGAGACAAAACGCGAATACTGCCACGAGGTCAATGACGAGGAACTCCGTGCCGATGTCAAAGCAAAATGCTATGACAAAGCCTATGCGGTGGCAAAAGCCGGATGCGCCGACAAGCACTGGCGTCAGGATCAGTTTGACGCAATCTGCGCCGAATACATCGAAAGCCTCCCTGAAGAAGAGCGCGACGAAAAGACTCCGTTGGTGAAACGTTACTATCACGATGTGGAAAAAGAAGCCGTGCGCCGCTGCATTCTTGACGAAGGTGTGCGCCTGGATGGCCGCAAGACCACACAGATACGTCCCATATGGTGCGAGGTTGACTACATTCCCGGACCTCACGGATCAGCCGTGTTCACACGTGGCGAGACTCAGAGTCTCAGCACCGTCACACTGGGAACAAAACTGGACGAGAAGATCCTTGATGACGTTCTCAACCAGGGCCGCGAGCGTTTCCTGCTCCACTACAACTTCCCTCCCTTCTCAACCGGCGAGGCAAAGGCACAACGTGGCGTGGGACGTCGCGAGATAGGCCATGGCAATCTGGCTCACCGTGCGCTTAAACGCATGTTCCCCGATGATTTCCCCTACACCTGCCGCGTGGTCAGTGACATCCTTGAGAGCAACGGTTCCTCATCAATGGCTACAGTATGCGCAGGCACACTGGCACTGCTTGACGCAGGCGTGAAGATGAAGAAACCCGTGAGCGGAATAGCCATGGGTCTCATCACTGACACTGAAAGTCCCAAATACGCCATTCTTTCCGATATACTTGGTGACGAGGACCATCTGGGAGACATGGACTTCAAGGTTACCGGCACACGCGACGGCATAACAGCCACACAGATGGACATAAAGTGCGACGGTCTCAGCTACGAGATTCTGGAACGCGCCCTCAATCAGGCCCGTGACGGACGTCTGCACATCCTTGACATCATCGAAGCCACCATCCCCGCTCCCCGTGAGGATTACAAACCTCACGTGCCCCGCATTGTCACCATGCTCATACCCAAAGAGCTTATCGGTGCCGTGATAGGCCCGGGCGGAAAAGTCATACAAGGCATACAGGAAGCATCAGGTGCCACAGTATCTATCGATGAGATTGATGAAGGCGGCTACATAGAAGTTGCCGGCACCAACAAGGCTTCTATCGACAAGGCACTTGAGATGATCAACGCTATTGTTGAACTTCCCGAGGAGGGCAAGACATACCACGGTGTTGTTCGCTCAATCATGGACTTCGGTGCATTTGTAGAGTTCATGCCTAACCGCGATGGTCTGCTTCATATCAGCGAGATATCATGGGAGCGTCTTCCCGACATGGAGGCCTCCGGTCTCAAGGAAGGTGACGAAGTGGAAGTGAAGCTTCTTGAAGTTGACAAAAAGACCGGCAAATTCCGTCTGTCAATGCGTGCGCTGCTCCCCAAACCGGAAGGATGGACCGAGCCCCAGCGCCGCGAACGCGGAGAACGTGGTCCGCGCCGCGAAGGCAATGACCGTGGCGGCGACCGCAACTTCCGCCGTGACCGCGGTGAGCGTGGAGACCGTGGAGAGCGGGGTCCGCGCCGTGAGCGCCGCGAGCGTGGCAACGATGACCACACCAACGAATAAATCCATCAAGGTGACCCACGAGTCACCGCAGCCATAACAGACAGAAAAGGCTCCGGAATTCCGGAGCCTTTTCTGTCTGTTATGTTCTGCCCACAGGCTCACAGACCGCGGTTACGGAGAAGAGCATCAACGGTGGGCTTGCGTCCACGGAAACGCACGTACAGTTCCATGGGATCTTCAGAGCCGCCTTTTTCAAGAATGTTCTCCTTGAAAGAGCGTGCTGTTGCCGGATCAAAAAGACCGCGCTCGCGGAACAGTTCAAATCCGTCAGTGTCAAGTACCTCTGCCCATAGATAAGTGTAATAACCCGAGGCATAGCCGTCACTGCCGAATATATGTTTGAAATACGGCGAACGGTAACGATAGGTTATCTGCTCAGGCATGCCCAGCTGCTTTGAGACTCCGGCTTCAAAAGCATCCACATCAGTGTCATTCTCACCGGGATTCAGCTTGCCATACTGCAGGTCAAGCAATGCGGCTCCGACAAGTTCAGTAGCACGGAAACCCTGATTGTGGGTCGAGGCAGCTGCTATCTTCTGAATCAGAGAATCAGGAATAGTCTCTCCTGTCTTCCAATGCTTGGCATAGACCTTCAGCAGTTCGGGAGTAAAAGCCCAGTGCTCAGTGATCTGAGAGGGGAGCTCAACAAAATCACGGTCAACATTGGTCCCGGCCTGACTCTTGTAGCGCGCACGCGTGAGCATGCCATGCAGTCCGTGCCCAAATTCATGGAACATGGTCTCAACCTCATCTATCGTAAGCAGTGACGGAGTGTCAGCCGTAGGTTTGGAGAAGTTGCCCACATTAAATATTATGGGGCGTGATGATGACCCGTCAGGATTCTGCCATGAACCTTTGAACTCGCTCATCCATGCGCCCTGACGTTTTGACGCACGTGGAAAATAGTCAGTCATGAACACAGCGATATGTTCACCTGTCTTGGCATCGGTGACATCATATACCGTAACCTCGTCAAAGTATTTGGGAGCATCGGGCATCTCAGTGAAACGTACGCCATAATTGCGCTCGGCAAGAGTGAATATGCCACGACGAACCGAATCAAGAGGGAAGTATTCACGAAGTCCAGCCTCGTCAAGATCATACTTCTGCTTGCGCACTTTCTCATTATAATAATAGTAGTCCCACGGCTCTATCTTCACTCCTTTTCCTTCGGCATCGGCAATGGCCTGCATCTCTTTAACCTCCGTGGCCACGCGGCGCTTTGCCGGTTCCCAGATCTGCATCAGAAGATCCTCGGCAGCCTTGACACTTCCGGCCATGACATTGTCAGTCATATACTCACCGAAATTCTCAAACCCGAGAAGTTTGGCTTTCTTGGCGCGTGCTTTCAGAATATCGCTGATTATGGGACGGTTGTCATATTTCCCGGATGAAGCAAGCGATGTATAGCCTTTATAGACCTTTTCGCGGATATCACGGTTGTCGGCATATTGCAACACCGGCAGACGCGACGGGTTGTGGAGCGTAAGCACGTATTTGCCTTTCAGGCCGCGGGCAGCCGCTTCCTCGGCGGCAACAGCGACATTGCTTGCCGGCAGCCCGGCGAGTTGTGCGGCATCATCAACAACAAGTTGCCATTCATTTGTAGCGGCCAGCAGATTACGGTTGAACTTAAGATAAAGATCAGCCAGTTCGGAGTTCAGCGCACGCAACTTAGCCTGTCCCTCGGCATCAAGCAGAGCGCCGTTACGGGTGAAACTCTTGTACAGTTTCTCAACATAAAGTTTTTGATCTTTTGCCAGATTCAGGTTGTCGCGGTTATCATAGAGATATTTCACACGGCTGAACAGACCCGGATTCATGGAAATCTCATCGGACTGGGCTATGATCATCGGTTCAAAAGTCTCTCCGACCTCCTGAAGCGCAGGCGATGAATTGCTCTCGGAGAGCGCATAGTAGACATTCACAACCTTATCAAAGGTGCGCCCCGCACGGTCAAGAGCCAGAATTGTATTGTCAAAAGTAGGTTTTTCGGGATTGTTTACAATGGCGTCTATCTCCGTGTTGTATTCAGCTATTGCAGCCTTGAGGGCCGGGATATAGTCGGCATCTGTTATCTGTCCGAAAGGTGGAATTTCATAGGGCGCCGTGTAGGGTGCCAGAAACGGATTCTGCCGTCCGGTGCCGTCTGTGCCCATTGCTATGCACGTGCCACCGGCAAATGCGGCCGCGGCCGCGAAAGTGATGATTCTGTTCATGATTTATTTTATTGTGATTGTGATAATATATACAAAACTCAGAGTGATGGTTGCGTCATCTGCAAAGATACGGATAAGTGAGCGCAATGCCAAATTCATTTGGACATTGCCGAACGTGAGTATCTAAGATACAAGTCATAGA
>JAUNPQ010000078.1 GCA_030536615.1 Bacteroidales bacterium
GACGCGGCGAGGTCAGCCGTCTCCAGTCCGTTCTCCATGGTCTGCTTGAGAAAAGATTTGCCCTGATTGACTCGCTTTGTCAGACATACTATGAGTCGCAAGGCACAAAAGCGGAGCGTAAACTGATAGCAGACAAGGTGAAAAGCGAGATTGATGCTGTACGCACAGATGCCTTTGCCGATATGGAACAGGCCGTGAATGACTGTCGTGACAATCTCCTGACGCGTCTCAAAGAAGCATACCCCGAAATCAGTCCGGAGGAATATCAGTTGGCGGCATATCTTGCAAGCGGACTTTCGGCGCGCACCATCAGCCTCCTGCTTGGTGAGAGCATTGACGTTGTCTATAAGCGCAAATCCCGTCTGAAAAAGAGATTGTCGCTATTCTCAGCACCGGATTTTATGTGCATATTCTGACGTTTTTTGCACATGGTCAGACTTTCATCTGTGCCGAATTTATAACATCTTGATTATAAAGATATAAGAATTGGGCGTGTCAGATTGTTATTTTGCATTCAGTGACGATTCATGCGTAATTTTGCCTCAAAAAATTACGTATGAAAACAAAACTAATATCTCTTGCGACGTTTATCCTTTGCACCGCGGCTCTCAATGCCCGGATGCCGGCGCAGCCGACAGAACCATCTGACAGTCTTGCTCACGAACTTCAGGAAGTAATTGTCACCGCCAGGCAATCGGCCACGAAATTGGTCGGCACTACACTTGTGTCAACCATCGCCGGAAGTAATCTTGCCGATCTTGGCAACGCACTTGATGTGCTTGCGCAGTTGCCGCTGGTAAAGGTTGAGGACAATGCCGTCAGCGTCATCGGGAAAAGTAATGTGGAGATCTACATTGATGGCAGACCGATGCGTGACGATATGGAACTGCAACAGATTCTCTCCTCCAATCTCCGTAAAGTAGAACTGCTGATGACTCCCGGGGCTGCCTATGAGAGTACAACAGGTGCTGTGCTGCGCATCACCACCAGACGCAACTTCGCTCAGGGACTTTCTGTAACAGATCAATTCCAACTGAAACGGAGACGCCGCTGGTCAGTGATGGACTATGTCGGGCTCAACTATCGTCTGGGAGCATGGGATATCTATCTCAACGGCTCATTCAACCACAATGACAACCTCATAAAAGGCTCAACCACCAATACACTGATCTATGAAGGCAAAAAGACAGTTGTAGGCGGTTCACAGCACAACCGTTTTCCGTCTGATACAGGCACAGTCCGCGGCGGTTTCAACTATGCGCGGGGCAGTCAGTCATTTGGCGCATATTACCGCTATAATCCCGAACGTGGCGATTTCACAAACACCGGCTCGGAATGGCTTGACAATGAGACACCGCTTTCACGCATAATCAACAAATATACACGTGCGCACAGCCATCTCATTTCAATGTACTATGAAAACACCGTTTCCAATAAATATCTCCTGCACTTTGACGGCGATTACAAGCATTCTGTGGCCGACAATTCCGTGGCTACCGTTTATCCGGATGCCTTAGCCGATGATGTCAACTCCACAGACAGCCGCCATTCAACTCTCTGGGCCGGGAAACTCTATCTGAACTTCCCGCTTGCCAAAGGCGATTTCACGGTGGGAACTCAGGACAGCTACACGCATACAACACTTGACTACCGTATGCTGAATGCCGCAGTTGGCGGGTATATCCCATCCTCGTTCACTGACGCCCGGCAGACTTCCGCCGCACTGTTCGCCTCGTGGGCACGGGTGTTCGGCAATTTCAACATGAAGATAGGAGCGAGATATGAGTATGTTGATTACGACTTCAAAGTTAACGGCAAAAGCGACGATGATGTGAGCCGTCGTGATCACTTGCTCACCCCCGACATATCTCTGGGATACTCTTTCAACGAACGCTCACAGATCAGCCTCAGCTATAAGATGGCAACCGTCAAGCCGCCATATTCGCAGCTCACAAGTTCGCTGTCATACGTCGGACGGCATGAAATAGAAGGCGGCAACCCGGCTCTACGCGACGAAAAGATGCATGACATACAGATTTTCGGAATGTTTAGGGATTTCATGCTGCAGGCCGATCTGACACGCGGCATTGACACTTACGCCTATGTGAAACAACTTTATCCCGCTGACAACCTCCAGTTGCTGATGCATCCCATAAATATCAATGTCACCGCCCTCAGCGCCTACCTTGTCTGGAGCAGATCCATTTGCCGGTGGACACCCAACATCACCCTCGGCGTGTATAAACAATGGCTTGACATCAGCGGCACGTCCTATAACCGTCCCATATTCTCCTATTACTTCGACAACACATTTGCATTGCCCAAAGGCTGGGATCTGACAGTCAATATGAACGGTCAGGGACGCGGTGACATGCACACCAACCGATTCGGAACCACATGGTTCACTATGGATGCATCCATCGGCAAGACTCTTTTCAACAAAGCTTTGACCATCAAACTTTCCGCTACTGACATCTTCAACACAGCCAATAATGACTGGACCATGAACACCTTTGGCATATTTGTCAACAAGCGGCAGAAATATGACCGTCGCGGTGTCAGCCTCGACATCACCTGGCAGTTCAACCCCATAAAGAGCAAATACAAAGGCAACGCCGCCTCACAACAGGAACTCAACCGCCTCTAAAAGCCTTAAATCCGGCCTTAAAGAATGTTGACATTTATTATTAAACATCTCTTATACTTCTAAACATCCAGTCCGAAAAGTTCAGGAAATTTGGTGGTTATAAAAAAAAGCATTACCTTTGCAGTCGCTAAACAATACAAAACCAAATTTATTTAATTATCAATTAATTATGGCAACAAAAATTAGATTGCAACGTCATGGTCGTAAAAACTATGCGTTCTATCCTATTGTTATCGCCGATAGCAGGGCACCACGAGATGGTAGATTTATTGAAAGGATAGGTTCTTATAATCCGAACACTAATCCTGCTACAATCACTCTTAACTTCGAGCGGGCTTTGTATTGGGTTAATAACGGCGCACAGCCCACAGACACTGTACGCGCCATCCTCTCTGACGAGGGCGTTCTGATGATGAAACACCTCCTTGGCGGAGTGAAGAAAGGTGCCTTTGACGAGGCTGAGGCAAACCGTCGCTTCGAGGCCTGGAAAGCAAACCGTCAGCAGAAAGTGGACAAACTGAAAGCTTCCATGGCATCCAAACAGGAACTTGAGGCAAAACAGCGTCTCGCTGACGAGCAGGCCAAGAATGCCGCCAAGGCTGAGGAAGTAGCCAAGAAAAAAGCAGAGCTTGCTGCCGCAAAGGCAGAAGCAGAAGCCGCTGCCAAGGCTGAGGCCGAGGCTGCCGAAGCTCCGGCTGCTGAGGAGACTGCCGCAGAATAATCACGGCTATATCCTGATTTTCAACATACTCGGGGTTCCGACACGCATCGGAGTCCCGAGTTTTGTAATGGCCCATAGCGATATCACAGAAAAACAGAAATGGACAGACTGGAGCACGAATGCGGAGTGGTGATGTTGTGCGTGAAAACCGCGCCGGCCCACCGCTATTCACGTATGGCCATGGATATGCTCATTATGCAGGAGCACCGTGGCCGTCAGGGTGCCGGCATGGGGATGGCATATGCCGATTCCGACATCGGTGCCACTTTTTCTGTGCGCAAAGTTGCCGGATATGATGCAGTATGGAAGCTGCAGGCCGACATCACGGCAGATCCTCCTGCTCCGGCAAACATATATCTGGGCCACGTCCGTTATGCTACCAGCGGAGACAGTTCTATGCCTGAGCATACACATCCCCTGCTCTGTGCTCCGGCAAACCGTCAGGAACTTATGCTATGCGGGAACTTTCACCTGAACGGTCTGGAACAGGGATGTTTTGACGGTATTTCCATCACACAACGTCTTGGCTCATATATCGATAAAGATGAGAACCTTTTAAAAGCATTGTCAGGGGCGCTTGCAGAAATTGACGGCGGGTTTGTTATGTGCGGTGTCACCGGGCGCGGAGAGGCCTTTGCCGTGCGTGATTCCCATGGTATCCGCCCTGCCTATTATTATGAGGATGACACATGCATAGCTGTGGCCTCTGAGCGTATGCCATTGGCGCGTGCATTCAAGGTCAAAGTCGCTGACATCATGGAATTGCCTGCCGGACATGCACTCACTGTTGCAGCCGGAACAGTTGAAATAACACGGATTTTCCCACCGGCAACCATACAGTCATGTCCTTTTGAAAGAATTTATTTTTCAAGCGGGATAGATCGTGATATAGCCGGAATCCGCCGCAACCTCGGTAAAAATCTGGCCATCGCCTTGCAACAGGCGGCGTCTCTCAATCCGGAGAATACCATTGTCACCTATGTGCCCCGCACAGCCGTGCATGCCTGGGAAGGATTGTTGTCGGCAATGCCTGAGATGCCGGGCATTCCCTTTCTTGAAAAGACAACTACCCGCCGCACATTCATCGGCAAACCGGATGTCCGTGCCAAAGAAGCGGAGACAGCGTATCGGCTGATCGACATCGACGCCATTCCTGTGGGTCGCACAATTGTTGTTGTTGATGACTCCGTGGTACGCGGCACCACATTCGCAAAGTCCGTTTCAGGCTTGTTGTCGCGGCTCCGGCCCCGGCGCATCATTATAGCCTCGGCAGCACCACAACTGCGCTATCCTGACTGTTATGGCATAGATCTCGGCACACTTGATGAGCTTGTCGCATTCCGGGCTGCCGTAGAAATTCTTGAAGAAGACGGTCGCACGGATGTTCTGGCAGACGTTTACGAAGCATGTCTGGCATCCCACACAGACAACCATGTGCGCCGGATATATGACGGGATTGACTATGGACGCCTGTGCCGCCGCATTGCGCGCATGCTTGTGCCGTTGCCCTCAATAGAGGCGCATGCCGTATTCCAGAGCATTGCGGGTATGCATCAGGCCATGGCGCCCGGCGTGGGTGACTGGTGCTTTACGGGCAACTACCCGACTCCGGGAGGATATGCTTTTGCCAATCGCGCATATATCAGTTTTTACCGACAGCGTTACATGACGCATTCCTGAACAAATTCATAGTGGCGGATGTTCCAAAAATATCACATCGCAACATTCATCACTATGCACATCCCTTTAAAATTCATCCTGTTGCCATTTTTGGCTTTCGGTGTGGCAGGCGCCACCGCACAATCCGTTTCGTACAACGAGCTTAGAAACAAGCTCAAGGTTGAGAATGGCAAACTTTATACTCTGGATGGCGGCAGACCCACCGAGGCTGAGATAGATTCTGTCCGTACCCTTATGAGCGATTTCTATTTTGATCAGTTCCGTCATTTTGATGATCCCGATGCCCCATATTTTATGTTCATGAGCCGCGATGCCAATCTCTCAATGGGAATCGGAGGTTCCATACGCATCAAGACATGGTACGAATGGGATGGCGCACTCCCCGTAAACGGGCTTTTCCCGTCATATATTCCTATCCCCACAGATCCTGCACGGCAAAAACATCTTGGAGCCAATGCTTCCGGCACAGAATTGTTTTTTAAGATCATCGGCAACCAGAAAGTTCTGGGTGAGTACAAACTCTATATACAAGCAGGTTTCTCAGGCTATGACAATGTAGACTTCAAACTCAAAAAAGCCTATGCCACATTGCGCAATGTCACTGTGGGATACGCCACTTCCACATTCAGTGACCCTGTTGCGCTTGCGCCTGATTTCGATGCCGCCGGCGTAAATTCAAAGATTGACCAGACACGCGTTCTTGTAAGATATATGCCAACATTCAAGGAAAAGTATACATTTGCTGTCTCTGCCGAATATCCCTCAAAGGCATCAGTGCAGTCAACAGACGGCAAGACAGAAGCAACTACTCAATATATGCCTGATTTTGCCGCATTCATGCAATATGGATGGGCTCCCGGCAACCATGTGCGGTTATCCGGAATAATACGCACCCTTGGCTATCGCAATCTCCTCACATCCCGCAATCACAATGTCACCGGGTGGGGAGTGCAACTCAGTACGGCGGCAAACCTGCACCCTCAACTTGAATTTTTCGGCACTGTCAACTATGGACGCGGCATGAGTGGCATAACCAATGATTTCCTTGCCGGAAATTATGATCTTGTAGGAGATCCGGTGGCGTCGCCCGGAGTGCTGTATGCCCCACGTTCATTCGGATGGAGCGCGGGCCTACAGTACAGCATACGCCACGATCTGTTTCTGTCAGGTGCTTTCAGTCAGACACGCTATCTGCCAAGTCATCAGGAAGCATCTGACGCATACAAATACGGTCTATATGCATTCGGACTGATTGGCTATGACCTCACTCCGCGCATAATGTTGGCGGGACAGTTCACATGGGGCATGCGCCACAACATGGACGGGGCACACAAAGCAGCAAGACGTGTGGAGTTTGTGGCACTTTTCAATTTCTGAATTAAGAAGGGGCTAAAAATCATCTGAAAAAGAGAACTCCGGTGGCTTGCCTGCCTACCGGAGTTCTCTTTATTCTCATTTTCTGTAGAAAGGTTACTTTATAGTCTCCAGAACTTTTTTGTCAACTTTCACTTTGTATTTCTTGTGAAGTTTTGCCAGCCATTCTTTCTCAAGATGGTTCTGATAATCGGTGACAACGGCTCCACGCACATCGGCAACTTCTTCAGGCTGTTCGATTATGCGTCCGCGGAAAGCGAAATAGTCATTCCAACGAATTTTCTTGGGGTCATTAGGTTTCTGACCGCCGAAAGCAAGAAAATCAGTGATGGGATTCTCGCCCTGGGCGGCAATCACACGCTCAACACGCACATCGCGGCCAAGGCGGCTCTTTATTCCGCTTATGAATTCGTCAGCGCTGAATGCCGGAGCATTGTCAACTGAATCACAGTATTCACGGGCAATTTTCAGGATTGAGTCATTCTTTGCAAAAACAATATATCCTTTGAATTTCGGTGACTCCCAGCGATAGTTCTTGCGGTTCTTCTGGAAGAATTTATCAAGGCCGTCCTTGTCTTTGGTGGCCTTGTCCCACACTTTGCGGTTTGAAACGTCAAAGAGCAGTATGCCATCGCGATATTCATTGACCAGATTGCGGTATTCAGGATTGTCCTCAATCATCTTTTTGCGTTCAGCCTCAATAACCTTCAGTTCCATTGCCTGTGATGCCGCCTGTGTGAGTAGACTGCGCACCAGCGCCATGTCTGCGGTGACGATGGTTGTCATCTGGGGCATGATAAGGCTGACAGGATATGTCTGGCCGCCAACCTCAAAGGCTGCAACGTCATCGCATTTGTTCAGAAGTGCCACAGCCGTCGAGTCATATTTGCCGTTTGCTGTCACAATCTCACCGGCCTTGTCAAGTCCCGGATAAAGGAGTCGGGCATTGTGTTGTGAGCAAAGCTGGTCCATACGTTTACGATAGGGGATGGAGGCACGCTCATCGCCCTGAATGGCACTGATGATGCCGTCACGGGCCTCTTCAAATGAAGGAACGGGACGTGAGGCGTCACGCTTTACGATGTGATAGCCGAAACGGGTGGTGAATGGTTTGGAGATCTCGCCGTCTTTCAATGAAAAAGCCACAGAGTCAAACTCAGCGACCATGCGGCCCGGTCCGAACCACCCGAGATCCCCGCCGCGTGCAGCTGAACCGTCATCGCTGTTTTTCTTTGCAAGTTCGGCAAAATCCGCGCCATTGAGCAGCAGGGCATACAGCGAGTCTATCTGCGCCTGTGCACGTGTAGCTTCAGCAATCGGCTTGTTGATGGTCAGTTTGAGGATATGCGACGCCTTCACCTCTCCGGGTGCCGGGCGCCTGCCGTTCACATAGATGATATGATAACCGAATCCCGAGTTTACAACAGGAGAGAAATGGTGCACATCAGTGTCATAAGCAGCTTTCTCAAAAGGATAGGGAAGGGTTCCGGAAACAATCCATCCCATGTTGCCATGACGGTCGCGTGACCCCTGATCAACAGAATATTTCCTGACAAGGTCATCCCACGTCTGTTTCCCTGACATCAGGTCATCCCTGAAGCCGTTCATGGCAGTAACTATTGAGTCATTCTCTGCCGGTGACATTCCGGGATAAACCATTATGTGGCTCACATTCACATTCTCCTTCATGCGGTTATATGCCTCGTCAATAAGCTGGTTCATCGCTGTTGAATCAATCAGATAAGGCTGAGCAAGCTCATCGCACGATGTCTTGAATTCGGTTATGAACTGCGCTGTGGTGTCAAGTTTCTCGGCTTCGGCATCGGCAACCTTGAGTTTATAGTCTATGAACATCTGCAGATACTGGTAAATGCTCTGAGGCTGTTGCTGCTGAGTGTTGTTCTTGTTGTAGAGATATTCAAACTCACTCTTCAGAATCTTTTTGCCGTTGACGGTCATCAGCACCGGATCACCGTTGTCGGCAGCGAGTGCCGGATAGGCCAATGCCGCTATTGCAGACAATGTGGCGGCACCAATCGCAATCTTCTTCATTTCTGGAATAATGTTATGATTTTACGGTTCTATTTTTAAACTTGACACGCCCTGTGTTCCGGCGCATATTATACCTTATAACGGGCCGGTCTATTATATTATTGTATCATCGCCAATATTTTTATGTGGTCGCACAAATAGTACGCCCCGCTTAAACAATGTATTGCCGGTGCGGGCAAAATTTTGTAAGTTTGTAATCCCAATCAATGCGATTCCCAGAAATGAAATCCGACAAAGAAATTATAGATATTTTGAAGCAGACCGTCATTGACGGCGGTGAGCTTACCGATGAACAGGCATATATGCTTGCGCGGGTCAATGACAGCCGGGGTCTGCGCGATGCCGCCGCTGCCATCACACAGAAATTCAATACTCTGCAGTTTGATTCATGCTCCATTGTCAACGCACGCTCCGGAAGCTGTCCTGAAAACTGCAAATGGTGCGCCCAGTCAGCACATTATGCCACCGGATGCGAACAGTATACCCTCGTTGACCATGACGAGTGCATGGCCGTGGCTCATAACAACGCCGCCAAAGGTGTGCGCCGCTTCTCATTGGTAGCCAGCGGACGTGCTGTGCGCGGCGCGGCATTGACCGCCATATGCCGGTTGCTGGCACAGGCCGCCAAAGAGACCGGCATGGATACCTGTGCATCGCTCGGACTGCTTGGCAAAGAGGAACTGCGGCAACTCTGGGATGCCGGCGTGCGCCGCTACCACTGCAACCTGGAAACCGCTCCGTCGCATTTCCCGGCATTGTGCACAACACACACCATCGCTGACAAGATAGCTACTATTGAGGCAGCGCGCGAGATCGGCTTTGAGATCTGTTCAGGCGGTATCATTGGTATGGGTGAGACCCGGCAACAGCGCGTTGAATTTGCTCTGGCCCTCCGTCAGGTACACCCCGATTCTATCCCCATAAATATC
>JAUNPQ010000079.1 GCA_030536615.1 Bacteroidales bacterium
CACGCGGCGGCATGCTCAGAGCTGGCCATGCGCCATGAGTTCACGGGGCGGCGCATCAGCCGCACATCACGACGCCTGATGGCTCTGGGAGCATGGATGCTCTGGCTAATGACCGGACTGGCCATATGGGCGGCTGTGATCTCACTCCCCAACATCATCCCGGCTATTGCAGCGGCAGTGCTACTGATTGCCATGTTCACAGCAGTCACTCTTGTGTGGCGCAAGGAAATGAAACGCTTAGGGGGCAAAAAAATCTGTCTGACCATTCCGTGGCTGGCGCTCACACTGCCCCTGCGCAACGCATGGCGCACCTTGCGCTGCCGCGGCCGCCACGGGCGTCACTACAGCTGGTGCTGACCAACATTGAATGAGACGCTGAACGAAGCACCGTCCATCTGTGCCTTTATTGGCGGCAGCAGTTTTGTCACTGTCACACTGCCGCGGAGTATACACGGAAACTCTGACGCCAGACTGTCCACAATGCGCCCCGCAACATGCTCAAGCAGACATGAGGGTGTGGCCATCTCGCGCTCAATGACCTGCACCACACCGGCATAGTTCAGCGCATGGGTAACATCGTCGGTGCGCATGGCCCGACGCCCGTCATAAACCAGTTCCACAGTAACCTCAAACTCATTTCCCACGGCACGCTCCACGGGCAGCACTCCGTGCAAGGCGAACACGCGCAGTCCTTTCACGGCCACGCGACATTCCGTTATCTCAACTGTTCCCATAGGCTATGTCAGCGGCGACGGCGTTTCTTGCCGGGAGCATTCTTGTGCGCGGCGGCACGCGGATCAATGGATTTTGGCGGGAGGGGACGCGGTTCTTTGCCGGCAACAACAAAGTCAAGCTGTTTCTTGTCCACATCGGCACGGGCCACCTGCACTTTTATGCTGTCACCAAGACGATAGCGGTTGTTGTGGCGACGGCCCACAAGGCAATAGTTTCTCTCGTCAAAGTCATAGAAATCATCGGCAAGGTCACGCATGGGCACAAGGCCTTCGCATTTGTTGTCGACAAGTTCCACGTACAGACCCCATTCGGTCACTCCTGAGATGATTCCCTCATATTCCTCACCGATATGGTCAGCCATATATTCCACCTGTTTGTACTTTATGGAGGCACGCTCGGCGTTGGCTGCAAGCTGTTCCATATCTGACGAGTGTTTGCACTCTTCCTCCAGTCTGTCCACACTCACGCTGCGGCCACCGGCCAGATAACGTTCCAGAAGGCGGTGCACCATCATGTCCGGATAGCGGCGTATGGGCGATGTGAAGTGTGTATAGTAGTCAAATCCCAGTCCGTAATGGCCTATATTCTCAGTTGTATAGACAGCCTTGGCCATGCTGCGTATGGCAAGCGTCGACAGGAAGTTTTCCTCGCCTTTGCCCTTGACATCCTCAAGCATACGGTTCAGCGACCTGTTCACCTCACGGGCCGAACCATCCGTTTTCAGCCGGTAGCCGAACACGCTTGCCAGCCGTGCCAGATCAACAAGTCTCTCCTGATCAGGGACATCATGCACGCGGTAGACAAAGGCTTTGGCTTTTTTCTTGCCTCCCACGGCACCTATGGCCGCGGCAACAGTGCGGTTGGCAAGAAGCATGAATTCCTCGATGAGCTTGTTGGCGTCCTTGCTTTCCTTGAAGTAGACTTCTGTGGGATGACCCTTGTCATCAATGTTGAAACGCACTTCCTCGCGGTCAAAATCCACCGAGCCGTTCTCAAAACGGGCGGCACGGAGCTTTTTGGCAAGAGCGTCAAGCGTCAGAAGTTCATCGCTGAAATCGCCTTTACCGGTCTCTATCACCTCCTGGGCCTCCTCATAGGTGAAGCGGCGGTCTGAGTTGATGACTGTACGCGCAATTTCCGACTTCACTACTTTTCCGTCGGGAGTCATCTCGAATATCACCGAGAAGGTCAGTTTGTCCTCATGCGGATTCAGCGAGCATATCCCGTTTGAAAGATGTTCGGGGAGCATGGGGATGGTGCGGTCCACAAGATAGACGGATGTGGCGCGCTCACTTGCCTCACGGTCAATTATCGACCCGGGACGCACATAATGCGTCACATCGGCGATATGCACACCCACGCGCACATTGCCACCGGGCAGGCGCATGATGGAGAGAGCATCATCAAAGTCCTTGGCATCGCGGGGGTCAATGGTGAATGTTGTCTCGCCACGCATGTCGCGCCGGGCTGCAACAACATCGTCAGTGATACCGGGGCCAATGCGCTCAGCGGCTTTCTCAACAGCCTGCGGATATTTGTACGGCAGCCCGAACTCGGCCAGGATGGCGTGCATCTCGGCAGTGTTTTCGCCGCTTTTCCCGAGCACGTCAACAACTTCCCCGCGGGGAATATTGCGGTCCGAAGGCCAGGAGGTTATGCGCACAATAGCCTTGTCACCGGTTACAGCACCTTTGAGCTTGCCACGCGGAATGATGATGTCACTGGCCAGATATTTTGAGTCTGTGCGCAGTGTGGCCACGTTGCGGTCAACGGATATTGTACCGATGAATGTCTGGGGTTTGGCCTCAATGATCTCTGTCACAACAGCCTCCGGCTCAACGCCTTTGCGGCGGGCGGCGATGGTGACGCGCACCTTGTCACCGTTGAGAGCATGCATGGAGTTGCGCTCGGCCACAAAGATGGTCTCGCCGTCCTCGTCAGTGACAACACTGTTCTTGCCATTAGACCGGCGCACAAAGACACCGGTGGCGGTGAGGGTGCGTCGCGGCGTCTTGTAGCGCCCGGGAGAGGTCTCTATAAGCACACCGTCATAGGCCAGTTCGGCAAGATACATGGCAATGGCGCGCCGCAGGGATTCTGTATCCATGCCAACGGCTTTTGCCACCTGACGGTAGTTGAAAGGAGCTGCAGGCTCACTGTATATATATGCATTCACGGCCTCGCGGAAATCCGTGGCCGATGCTTTTTTCGTGCCGCCCATGGGGGCATCTTTCTTTTTCGCTGTCATGCTGTCATGTAATTATTTATATAGCTTACGCCGCATTTATATAACATACGCCATATTGTTTCTGTTTATACAGAATCCGCGCAACAGCCACAACACCGCTCCGGCCATGTCAGCGACACATAGCCATCCCCGCTCACATCCGCACGGACCTGCGGTGTCACAGAGCAGAGATGCTGATGCCGGGTGCTTACGCGTCTATGTTGGCGTAGTTGGCGTTGGCCTCTATGAAATCGCGGCGCGGGGCAACTTCCTCGCCCATGAGCATGGAGAATATGCGGTCAGCCTCGGCAGCATCGCTGATGTTCACCTGTTTGAGCATGCGGTGTCCGGGAGCCATGGTTGTCTCACGCAACTCCTTGGCGCTCATCTCTCCAAGACCTTTGTAGCGCTGTATGGTGATTTTCTCGCCGTATTTGTCCTTGAACTGCTGCACCTGGCGGTCATTCCAGCAATATTCCTCGTTCTTGCCCATCTTGCACTTATACAACGGCGGGGTGGCAAGGTAGAGGTATCCGTTCTCTATGACCGGACGCATGCGCCTGAAGAAGAATGTCATCAACAGGGTGGCTATATGCGCGCCATCAACATCGGCATCGGTCATGATGATGATTTTGTGATATGCCAGGCGCGACACATTGGCCTCTTTCTGGTCCTCCTCAGTGCCGATGGTGACGCGAAGAGCGCGGTACATATTGGTTATCTCCTCATTGTCAAAGATCTTGTGCTCCATGGCTTTCTCCACATTGAGGATCTTGCCGCGCAACGGCAATATGGCCTGATAACGGCGGTCGCGGGCATCGAGCGCCGTTCCGCCTGCGGAATCACCCTCGACTATGAATATCTCACAGTCCTCGGCGGTGCGCGATGTGCAGTCACTGAGTTTGCCGGGCAGACCACCTCCGCTCATAGGTGACTTGCGCTGCACTTTCTGGCGGGCGTTATAGGCTGCCTGACGTGCCTGAGCGGCAAGAACAACCTTGCTGACTATTGTCTGGGCCTCGCGGGGATGCTCCTCAAGGTAGTTGGCCAACGTCTCGGAAACAGCGGCCTGAACAGCGCCTGCAACCTCGCTGTTTCCAAGTTTGGTCTTGGTCTGGCCCTCGAACTGCGGTTCGAGAACTTTCACAGAGATAACGGCGGTGAGGCCCTCGCGGAAGTCATCACCGCTGATCTCAACCTTGGCGTTCTTGAGCAGGTTGTTGTTCTCGGCATATTTCTTGAGGGTTGAGGTCAGTCCGCGACGGAAACCGGTGAGATGAGTACCGCCCTCTATGGTGTTGATGTTGTTGACGTAGGAGTATATATTTTCATTGAACGACGAGTTGTAGGTCAGCGCCACCTCGATAGGCACGCCGTTGCGTTCCGTGCGCAGGTCAATGACGTCATTGATCAGACTCTCTTTGTTGGAGTCTATGTATTGCACAAACTCACGCAGACCCTCGGCGCTGTAGAAGCGGTCGGAGCGCGGATTGCCCTCGCTGTCAATATGGCGCATATCCGTGAGCGTCAGCGTGATGCCGGCGTTCAGGAAAGCCAGGTCACGAAGACGTTTTGCAAGCACGTCATAGTCATATTCAGTCACTGAGAAGATCGAACCGTCAGGCTTGAATGTCACTGATGTTCCGGTAGTGTCCGTTTCACCTATAACCTGTAGCTCAGAAGTGGGATGTCCGCATGAATACTCCTGCATGTACACTTTTCCGCTTCTCCGCACTTCGGCACGGAGATAGGTGGACAGCGCGTTCACACACGACACACCAACGCCATGCAGGCCGCCGGACACTTTGTATGAGCCTTTGTCGAACTTACCACCGGCATGGAGCACGGTCAGCACAACCTCAAGCGCGCTCTTGTGCTCTTTCTCATGCATGTCCACGGGTATGCCGCGGCCATTGTCCACAACCGTAATGGAATTGTCCTGATTGATTGTCACCTCTATGTGCGACGCATAGCCGGCAAGAGCCTCGTCAATGGAGTTGTCCACAACCTCATAGACAAGGTGGTGGAGGCCTTTGGCGGAGGTGTCGCCGATGTACATTGAGGGACGTTTGCGCACAGCTTCCAGACCTTCAAGGACCTGAATGTTACTGGCGCTATATTGTTCTTTTTCTTCTGACATAAAATCTATGGAATTGTCGGTGATATTGGTTCTGTATGCCGGTGCGGACATTTACCCCGCCGCCATTGGCAAGGGCAAAGTTAGTGTTTTTTTTAGAATCGGCCAAATCAAAACCCTTAAATTATTAATGTACGCGTGCGCGAGAACACAACGGAAAAGGCCGTCACTCCGCCCGGCCCGTTCATGTTGTCACATCAACGCACCTCGTTGAACACATCCGGGCCGAATGTCACAAAACGCATGCTGTCACCGCGCCCGCGCACAACAAGGAGCGCGCTGACATCCATGTACGAGCGCATTATCCGCCGCACTTCATCAACAGACCCGGCCATACATGTGGTGGCCAGAGCATCGGCCACTATGCACTTGGGCGCCACAACCGTAACACTCTGTATGTTGGTCTCTACGGGATAGCCGGTGCGTGGAGAGATGGTGTGCCACACCTTGCGGCCATCAGCAAGCGTGCGCACATTGCGGTAGTTGCCGGATGTTGCCACCGCACAGTCTGTCAACTCGACAACAGCCAGACGCTCATGGCCGGCTATGCCCGATGTGTTGGGGTCATCGATCTGTATGCGCCACAACGCCCCGTGCTCGTTGCGGCCGCCCACACGCACCTCGCCGCCTATCTCAACCATATAGTCAGTGCAGCCGTTGCGTTCAAGCATCTCAGCCACACAATCAACGCCATACCCCTTGGCTATGGCTGAGAAATCAAACTCCGTGTCAGGATGCTTGCGCACAATATGTCCCTGTGCGTCTATACGGCAACTGTCAATGCCCACACGCTGCAGCATCCGCGCCACACTCGCAGGGTCAGGCGCCGAGTCAGACGGTGTGCGTTTGCCGAATCCCCACAGGTCAACAAGGGGCGCCACAGTGGGATCAAAGATGCCTCGGCTTATGGCATTGAGGCGCTTGCTGCGCATAAATATCTCCGTAAACTCCTCACCCACAGAATCAGTTTTACCGGCATTTATCATACTCAGGTTGCTCCGCGGATTAAACGCACTCACGCCCATATCCACACGATTCATCTGCGCCAGCGCGGAATCAGCCAGATCCTTGTCACTATGGTACACAATATGATATTCCGTGCCCCATATCACTCCCTCGGCGCGCCGCCACTCAGGCGTGCGGGCGCACGATGCCAGCATAGACAGAAAAGCAATGAACAAAACAGGAAATACAATGTTATGTTTCATAAGAGAAAAAAATATTCGTGACGCAAAGTTACAATTTTATTACAAAACTCATACACACTCATGAATATTTTTTGAGAATTTTTTCTATTTTCTCATTTAAAAATTTTGATTTTAATTAATTATCACTAAATTTGCCATTGGTACAAACCCATTCCGACACAACCTGAAATTTACTGTTTCCTATGCATGAATGCCGGAATACAATCAAGGCATAACAACACAACCCACTTAAACCATACAGACATGACATCGTACATTTTCTTAGCCGACGGATTTGAAGAAGTCGAAGCCCTCACCGTTGTTGACGTAATGCGGCGCGCCGGAATGGCCGTACGCACAGTTTCCATCACCGGCGACCATCACGCCACCGGAGCACACGGAGTGAAAGTGCAGACAGACCTGACGTTCAAGACCGCCGACTTCTCCGATGCCGAATGGCTTATAGTCCCCGGAGGAATGCCGGGATCCGAGAATCTGCATAAATTCAGTGCCTTAGGCGATCTCCTGCGCGTGCACGCCATGCATCCGGGCAAAATAGCCGGCATATGCGCCGCACCGGCAGTTGTGCTTGCGCCGCTGGGCATTCTGGACGGACTCACAGCCACCTGCTACCCCGGCTTTGAGAAAGCGCTTCAGGAACACGGCGCAAAATACGTTGATGACCGCGTTGTTGTGCATGAGAACATCATCACCGCCAACGGCCCCTCATCGGCCCTGCTCTTCGCGCTCTCAATCGTTGCCAACTCTCTTGGTGATGCCCACGCACGCGAAATAGCCACCGGCATGCTCCTTTACCCCGGCACAACGCCGTTCTACTTCTGAACACAATTTCATAGCCACACATACCCGCCTCCATGAGCGCAACAAATGCTCACGGAGGTTTTTTTACAAAAAAAATCTAATTACAGACTCTCCTGATTGCTTAAGCGGGTGATTGTCTCCTTGTCAGTCTCAATCAAATTATGTACCTTTGCCTTACTTGAATACTGAATGATGAGAATAGCCCATATCACGCCTTATACCCCTACATATTACAACTTCAACTCCCCATCGGCGCTACCATACTATATAATCAGGCACAGGGACAGCGACACCCAAATAAAGATATGGACATTCAATTGCAATGAAGTTCCTGCCTCCCAACAGGAAAAGACAGAGCAGGAATTGTCGGTAACCTTGACCGACATGGGTATACCCGACAAACTGCGAAAGGCTTTCCGCCCGCTCTCCCGCCTGAAACAGATTTTTGACAGGTATCCATACCGCCACAACCTTACCGTCCTAAGCGACAAATACATACAGCAGATAAAGGACTATACCCCTGACATCATATGGATATATAACCTTGAACTGGCTCATTTCGCAACAATTTTTCCGGATACTCCCGTAATTGTGACCGGCCCCGACTCCTACAGCCTTTGCTACAGCAGATTTTTCCGTCAGCCCGGATTCTTAAGCAAAGCCGGCCGGCTGTTACGGTGGCGGCAATATCTACGCATGGAAAAAGCATTGCCGACATCACCCCGCGTGCACTATCACCTCGTCGGAGAGATTGACCGTAATGCCCTGCTCAAAGTCAACCCGCAGGTGCAGGCCACTTTCATCCACCATCCATGCTATGACAACCTGGGTCCTGAAAAAAGAATTGACCTTTCACACCGTAAACTCAGGATTATCATCCCGGCCCCCAACAACTTCTACACAGGAAATCAAGAAGCTCTAATAATCCGGGCCCTCAAGTCATTGCCCTCACTCAGCAAAGCATATTCCTTCACCTTTTTAGGAAAAGGATGGGAGAAAACAGTGATCCTTCTGACAAAACTTGGCTACGAAGCCTATTCTATAGGAAATGTTGATTCTTTTGCAGCCGCAATGATACAGCATGACATAGCGATAATCCCTATAGCCGTAGGCTCGGGGACAAAAGGAAAGACGCTTGACACGCTTTCAAACGGGCTGCTGACCATCGGCACAGATATTGCCCTTGAAAACATAGACATCCGCGATGGAGTGTCGGCCATGAGATACGACACGGCCGCATCCCTCCGTAATATACTTGAGGATATATTGGCCAACCCGGCCAAATATGAAAAAATAGCATCAGCCGGCCAACAGCAAGTCCTCACCACACATGATCCACAGAAAACAGCCGACCGCTTCTTTGACCTTGCCAAAAAAATCATAAACTAATCAAAATCTTAATTTTTAAACATCCCTTTTAAAATTTCAGGGAATTACTCCACAGGAACACCGCCAAAAGCACATCGCCATAAGGGCATAAAACCCGCATAGAATAAGGATTGTTGCAATATTATTGAATTATTTTGTGAAAAATAATTCATCTTTTCTTAATTATACTTGACTTTTGGCCAATAATTTATTAATTTTGCAAAGTGTCGCAAACTATTTTCCACGTTCCTTTAATAGACTTGATTTATCGCTTAAAACAATACATCAATGAACCGCTACAAAAACAATCTGATCCTTTCGGCTTTAATAGCCAGGAATAACAATAAATTTCATCAAAAATCCCATCATATGAAAAAATCATTATTACTCGTTGGTTGAATTAAAATTCTAAGGATATATAAATGAAAAAGTTGCACAA
>JAUNPQ010000080.1 GCA_030536615.1 Bacteroidales bacterium
GGCGTGACATATGCCGATGACCGCAACAATGTGTGTGACAAACTTGCTGCGTTGCATGCGGAAGGAGTTTATCCCGAAAAACTTTTCTAAGAGGGAATTAAATAATAAATGGACTTCAAAGTAGAAAACACCGCGCCGAACACATCTGCCCGCGCCGGCCTGATAACCACGGACCATGGCACAATAGAAACTCCGATTTTCATGCCTGTAGGAACCGTCGGCACAGTAAAGGGTGTGCACATGCATGAGCTTGCCGATGACATCCGCGCACAGATAATACTCGGCAACACCTACCATCTGTACCTGCGCCCCGGAATGGACATCATAGAACGGGCCGGAGGATTGCACAAGTTTAACGGATGGAATCGACCCATCCTCACTGACAGCGGTGGTTTTCAGGTGTTTTCACTCAGCGCCAACCGCAAACTGACAGAAGAAGGCGCGTACTTCCGCAGCCACATTGACGGATCAAAGCATCTATTCACGCCCGAGAAAGTTGTTGACATACAACGATCCATAGGATCTGATATAATGATGGCTCTTGATGAGTGTCCTCCCGGCACGGCAGAGCGTCAGTACGCACGCAAGTCACTTGACCTGACATTGCGGTGGATGGAACGCGGTTGGAAGCATTTCTGCAACACCGAGCCCCGATATGGGCATAAGCAGGCGTGGTTTCCGATTGTACAGGGCGTGACATATGCCGACTTGCGCCGCGAAAGCGCACAGCGCGTCGCCGAACTCGGCGCGGACGGCAACGCCATTGGCGGCCTTGCCGTGGGTGAACCGCCTGAGGTGATGTATGAAATGATTGAGGTTGTCAATGAAATACTTCCCGCTGACAAACCACGATATCTGATGGGCGTAGGCACTCCGGTAAATATCCTTGAGGCGATTGACCGCGGCGTGGATATGATGGACTGCGTGATGCCGACGCGCAACGGCCGCAACGGCATGCTCTTCATGCCTGAAGGGACAATGAACATGCGCAACCGCAAGTGGGCCGATGACTTCAGTCCCATCTGGGCCGACGGGCCTGTGTCCGTTGACCGTGAATACTCACGTGCATATCTGCGTCACCTCTTTGTGTCAGATGAGTTATTGGCCATGCAGATAGCATCCATCCACAATCTCGGGTTCTACCTGTGGCTTGTGCGTCAGGCACGCAAACACATTCAGGATGGAGATTTCAAGGCATGGAAAACGATGATGGTCAACAACATGTCAAAACGTCTATGACTGAACAGCCTCAGAATCCCACTGCTCATGACAACGGCACCATGCCTCCCGAAGGAAATAACAGAACGAATGCGCATGTTGGTACCGGGTTCAGACTCGCACGTGTCCGGAAAGCGATCAGAAATGCGGCCGGAAAGCTGATGCCGTTTAACATACTTGACCGGTATATACTGCGCAAGTTCCTCGGAACCTACGTATTTGCCATACTGTTGTTGCTTGCCATAGTGGTGATGTTTGACGTCAATGAGAAATTCGATGCTTTCCTCAAAGCCCCGCTCTCGGCAACCGTAGGCGATTATTATGTCAACTTCCTGCCCTACTTTGCCAATCAGTTCGCGCCCCTGTTTACATTCATCGCCGTTATATTCTTCACCTCAAAGCTTGCATCCAACAGCGAGATCGTTGCCATGCTGTCAACCGGCATGAGCTTCAGACGGTTCATGCGGCCCTATCTTGTCGGCGCGGCTGTCATCGCGGCGTTCTCATTCATCCTTGCCGTGTACATAATCCCGCCGGCAAATGTGGAAAGAATAGAATACACTGACAAATATGTCAAGAACAAACGTGTTGATTTCGGATCAAACATAATGCTGATGGTTGCCCCCGGAGAGATTGCATATATAAACCGCTATGACAACATCTCAAAAAGCGGCTCGCGCTTCTCTCTGGAAAGTTTTGACAACTGCAAGAATCTCACCTCGCGTCTCACCGCCCAGACCATAAGGTGGGACACTCTCTATTCATGGCGCATCTATGACTATGTGATCCGCGATTTCAAGGACGGCAGAGAATATATACGCAAAGGCAATTCCCTTGACACGGTCATACCCTTTGAGCCCCGCGACTTCCTGATTTCCGCAAATGACCACGAAAAGCTCACTTCTCCCGAGCTGAAAGAATATATTGAACGCCAAAAAGACCGTGGTGTGGGAAACATCCAATCATTTGAAATAGAATATCACCGGCGCTTTGCCATGACTGCCGCGGCATTCATCCTAACCGTGATCGGCATGGCTTTGTCATCACGGCGCAAAAGGGGCGGTATGGGCATAAATATCGGTATCGGGCTTATTCTGGCATTCAGCTATATACTGTTTATGACAGTAACACAGAGCTTTGCACTGTCGGGGCTGACATCGCCCATGGTTGCGATGTGGATTCCGAATATAATCTATCTGATTATCGCTATTATCCTTTATATGCGTGCGGCGCGTTAAATGCCTACACAAAGCCGTGCATAATCCCATACACAGCCAATGCGCTGGCACTGTGCAGGTTGAGTTTGGAGCATATGTTGCGGCGATGCGTTGCCACTGTGTGGACAGACAGAAACAGTTTTTCCGCAATCTCTTTGTTTGACATACCCTGTGCTATGCAGGAAATAATTTCCTGTTCACGGTTTGTCAGTGAGACGTCACCATTGTCATCAAGCGGAGAGCGGGAATCAATTGTCACATTCCGGATACCTTCGGCCTCAAGCGCACGTATCATTGGAATGAACAAGGAATCCTCCAAGGCACAATGCATCTTCAGGTCATACTCAAAAGTCACAAGATTGAACAGAAAACTATTGAGCATGTCTACGCACCCGCGTTCTGCCGTAAAGTGACACACAAGCAGTTCCTTAAGTTCAGAAAGTTTGCTGTGCATGGGCGCATGTTTGTCACTGAAATCATCAATAGAGAAATCTCCGGGATCCCGACCGTCTATAAGCGCCTGCACATAGTTGAAAACCACATCGTTCTCATATTCCATATGTCGGCGTATCTCGTTTATGAAATCATTATAGAATTTTATTATTGCCAGAGACATTCTCGATCCATCGGCTGAGCATATGGCCTGCAACAGATCTCTGCGACGGTTTGGCGCCACGTAATCCAGAAAATAATGATGTGCGTCTCTGAGATATTTCATCATCGTTGCGACATCAGCATTTTTTATGTCAGCCGGATATCCGCTCATAAAGTTGGCAATTGCAAGAAAAGTGTCTGCGTGCACGCCTGATGATTTGCATACATCCGCCACTGTTGCCTCACCGAATCCCAAAGAGATGCCGAAGCGGGTCAGCACAGCCAGAAGCATATGGTTGTCATCTATCAGATGGCGCATGGGCATCTGCGCCGCATAGGCAAGCCCTGTTTTATGTGTTTTCTGTTTCATGGCGCGAAATTACATAAAATCATCAGCTACTGAAATACCCTTTATAGGGTAGGTTCAATCAAAGAGCGTGGGCGGCGGAAGCAGGCGGAATGTCTTGCGGTGATACGGAGTCACACCATATTCCGCAATGGCCGCCCTATGAGCCGCTGTCGGATACCCTTTATTGATATCCCAGCCATATTGCGGGTATTCAGCCGCCAAAGAAACCATACACTCGTCACGATATGTTTTTGCCAGTATGGACGCCGCGGCAATATTGGCAAAGCGGCCATCGCCTTTTACAAATGTCTGCCAGGGCACATCCTGCCGCCACGTGAAAAATCTGTTGCCGTCAACTATCACTGCGCCGGGCGTCACATCAAGGGCATCCAACGCCCTGTGCATGGCAAGTATGGATGCCCGGAGAATATTCATGCGGTCAATCTCTGCGGCGCTGACAATGCCTACTGCCCATGCAAGTGCGTTTTCTTCTATCACGGTCCTGAGCACGCCACGGTTCTTTTCACTGACCTGTTTGGAATCATTGAGGCCCGGCAGCACATAGCCGTCAGGCAGAATCACCGCCGCAGCATAGACCGGTCCGGCCAGACATCCCCGTCCGGCCTCGTCACACCCTGCCTCATTGCATCCGGACCGGTTGCATGGCGGCAGTGAAACTATGGCGTGCGGTCCGGTCATACCGTCAAATCAGTCAATAAACGCGTAGCCCTCACCAGTACGGTTTACAAGGCCGTCGGCTATCGCGCCTAATTTTTTCCTTAGTCGTGATATGTTGGTGTCAACAATTCTGTCATTTGCCGGACGCTCAGTGTCTCTCCATACTTCATCAAAGATCTGGGCGCGGTTGAAAAATTTATTCTTGTTTTTCAACAGCAGGACAAGAATGGCATACTCTGTTTTTGTCAACGGCAGCAGCATGCCGTCATCACGCACCTGACGATTCACCAAATCAACTTCCAGTGATCTGTATGACAACTTCGTAGCCGGGCGCACCGGCCCTGAAACCTGGTGACGTCTGAGCACCGAACGTATTCGCGCCATCAGCTCACGCAATGAAAACGGCTTTAGCACATAATCATCGGCGCCACAGTCAAATGCATCTATTATATCATCCTGACTGTCACTATGGGAAAGTATGATGACAGGGATATGGCTTGACTCCGGATTATTTTTCATGTCGCGGAGCAGATCATAACCGCTGTATGGCTGGTCCATAGCATCAACTATCGCAAGATGATACGGCGTGAGATCCATTTCCTTTACATCAAGGGCTTTTTCCACTATCGTCACACCGTAACGTTCTGTCTCAAGATTATACTTCAGCAGGTCAGTGATGTACTTCTCATCATCAACCACTATTATCAGTCCTATGGCAGAACCTGTATACACGCTGTTGTCTTATCTTTGGATAAATAAATCCGGGTTGACCACAAGCTTCATCCAAGCCGGGCATCCCTATGTGACGAATTTTGTTTATGCAAAGAAAAGTAAAAAATCACGAACAGACATCCAATGTAACAATAATGTCAACAAACTGTCTCCGAAATTTATTTTATTCCCCACCTTGAATGGGTACGCCACGCAAATCTCACCCGAATTTGCTTATTTTGCGCAACATCGCCTCATTAATTATTTTTATGCGACGCCCGTCAACAGCCAGAATTCGCTCCGTGACAAAAGCTGAAAGCGTGCGGATGGCATTGCTTGTCGTCATATTTGAAAGATTTGCAAGATCCTCGCGCGACATATATATTTTTATAGTCGCATTGTCATCCTCATAGCCATAATTATCGCGCAGCACAATCAGAGCCTCGGCAAGACGCCCCCGGATATGTTTCTGCGTCAGGTTGACAATCCGGGCGTCAGAACCCCCGAGATTATGCGACAGTTCTTCAATGAAAAACCACGCAAGCCTGATGTTGTTGTTGACCAGTTCCTTGACAAGTTTCATAGGCAGAGACCCAAGAGTTGAAGCCTCAAAAGCACATGCCGATGACATATGCCGTTCATCGACAAACCCGGCACGATATCCGAAATACTGTACCGGACGGAAAAGACGCAGAATCTGCTGACGCCCCCCTATCCCATCCTTGTAGATCTTGACCTTACCCTTGAGCAGACACCACAGGTGCTCGGCCTCCTCGCCCTGAGCGTAGATTATCTGATTGCGCTTATAATTATGTATGATAAAGTTTTCGGCCACAAGGCGACGTTCCTCGTTGTCAAGGACAGTCCAGATGGCAGACAGGTCTTCATTTACTACTTGTTCTATGGTGGTCTTAAGCATGAGTCAGATGATGCGATATGTTGTAGAACATGCAAATATAACACAATTTTACAACATATCCGCAATGTCCTCATTTAATTTTGGAGTTTTTACCTTATTATTCGTTTTTAGGCACTTCAGGATTTTCATGTGTCATGCAAAAATGTTACCTTTGCAGAATAAATCAAGGGGCATCGCGCATATGCCGGTCTGCTCCCTTCAATAATGTCAAATTGAAACAACACAAATAAGTACAACTACATTAACCACACAAAATTCATGAAAAGAGTTTATACATTTGGAGACGGTAAAGCCGAAGGCAACGCCTCAATGCGTAATCTGTTGGGCGGCAAAGGCGCCAACCTCGCAGAGATGAACCTTCTGGGCATGCCCGTTCCTCCCGGTTTCACCATTACCACCGAAGTGTGCACAGAATACACCCAGTACGGCAAGGATGAGGTGGTAAGCCGCATAAAAGAAGATGTACAGAAAGCCATAGCCCACGTAGAGGGCCTGACCGGAAAGAAATTCAATGATCCCGCCAACCCCCTGCTGGTGTCAGTACGTTCAGGCGCTCGCGCATCAATGCCCGGCATGATGGACACCGTGCTCAATCTGGGTATGAATGACCAGACAGTGGCTTCACTGGCAGAAAAAAGCGGAAACCCGCGCTTTGCATGGGACAGCTACCGCCGCTTTGTGCAGATGTACGGCGACGTTGTTCTCGGTATGAAACCCAAGACAAAGACAGACATTGATCCCTTTGAGGAAATCATGGACAAAGTCAAAGCCGAGAAAAACGTGAAACTCGACACCGAACTTGACGTAGAAGACCTCAAGAACCTTGTCAAACTCTTCAAAGCTGCCGTCAAAGACTTTACCGGAAAAGAATTCCCGGATTCAGCATGGGATCAGCTGTGGGGAGGCATCTGCGCCGTTTTCGACAGCTGGATGAATGAGCGCGCCATCATATACCGCCGCATGAACCAGATTCCCGAGGAATGGGGAACAGCCGTCAACGTACAGGCCATGGTCTACGGCAACATGGGCAACAACTCAGCCACCGGCGTGGCATTCTCACGCGATGCCGCCACCGGCGAGAACATCTTCAACGGAGAATACCTCATCAACGCACAGGGCGAGGACGTTGTTGCCGGCATACGCACACCCCAGCAGATCACTGTTGAAGGCTCACGCCGCTGGGCAGCCCTCCAGGGAATAAGCGAAGAAGAGCGCGCCTCAAAATACCCCTCACTGCAGGAGTCAATGCCTGAATGCGCCGCAGAACTCATAGCCATCGCCGGACGCCTTGAAGACTACTACAAAGACATGCAGGACATGGAGTTCACAATCCAGGACGGCAAACTCTGGATGCTCCAGACACGTAACGGCAAGCGCACAGGCGCCGCCATGGTCAAGATAGCCATGGACCTCCTCCGCGCCGGCGAAATTGACGAGAAAACAGCACTGATGCGCATGGAGCCCCAGAAACTTGACGAACTTCTCCACCCCGTCTTTGACAAGAGTGCCCTGAAGCGCGCCAAAGTTGTTGCCAAAGGCCTTCCCGCATCACCGGGTGCCGCAGCCGGTCAGATAGTATTCTCAGCCGACGAGGCAGAAGCATGGAGCGAGAAAAAACGCAAAGTTGTTCTGGTCCGCATAGAGACATCACCTGAAGACCTCCGCGGAATGGCCGTTGCAGAAGGTATCCTGACAATGCGCGGCGGAATGACCTCACACGCCGCTGTTGTGGCCCGTGGCATGGGAAAATGCTGCGTATCAGGCGCCGGCGAAATCCGCGTTGACTACAAAGAAAAAACAGTGATGATGGGCGGCAAGCTCTACCACGAAGGTGACTGGATCTCACTCAACGGCTCAACCGGTGAAGTTTACGACGGACAGGTGCCCACCACACAGCCAGAACTTGGCGGTGACTTCGGCGCAATTATGAACCTCGCAGCCAAATACACCAAGACACTTGTGCGCACCAACGCCGACTCACCCCGCGACGCCAAACAGGCACGCTACTTCGGTGCTCAGGGAATCGGACTGTGCCGCACCGAGCACATGTTCTTTGAAGGAGACCGCATCAAGAGCGTGCGCGAAATGATCCTTGCTTCCGACGAAGAAGGACGTCGTGCCGCACTGGCAAAACTCCTCCCCATGCAGCGTGGAGACTTTGAAGGCATCTTCGAGGCCATGGACGGCTTCGGAGTGACCATCCGCCTCCTTGATCCCCCATTGCACGAATTCGTACCCCACCAGACAGCAACACAGAAAGAACTTGCCGATGAAATGGGCATCACACTTGCTGAAGTGAAAGCAAAAGTTGACAGCCTTGAAGAATTCAATCCCATGCTCGGACACCGCGGTTGCCGCCTCGGAATCACCTATCCCGAGATCACAGAAATGCAGACACGCGCCATCATTGAGGCCGCTCTCGCATGCCAGTCACGTGGCATTGACGTACATCCTGAAATCATGATTCCTCTTGTCGGATCACTCAAAGAAATACAGCATCAGGCAAACGTCATCAACGAGACCGCCGCAAAAGTATTTGACGAGCAGGGCCGCTCAATCCCCTACATGGTCGGAACAATGATAGAAGTTCCCCGTGCCGCCCTCACCGCCAATGAAATTGCAACCGTGGCTGACTTCTTCTCATTCGGCACCAATGACCTCACACAGATGACATTCGGATTCTCACGCGATGACGCGCCCAAATTCCTCAAGTTCTACAAAGAGCACGGAATCATCAAGACCGATCCCTTTGAAGTCCTTGATCAGGAAGGCGTTGGCCAACTCGTGGAAATGGGTGTTAAAAAAGGCCGTTCAGTGAAACCCGAGCTCAAAGTCGGCATCTGCGGCGAACACGGAGGCGAACCCAGCTCAGTCAAGTTCTGCGCCAAACTCGGCATGAACTACGTAAGCTGCTCACCCTTCCGCGTGCCCATCGCCCGCGTAGCTGCGGCTCAGGCCGCAATAGAGGACTAAGATATAGTTCCTGACACTCATATAATTAGGTCGTAACGTTCTGTTAAATCAGAGGTTACGGCCTAATTTACTCTTAACCTCGTTGCTCACTTGGAGTCGGAAATCGGGCAGAATGAACGTAAATGTTTAGACATAGTTTAGAGTTTTTGACCCCCATGTTTAGAGCGTGTTTAGAGCGATGT
>JAUNPQ010000081.1 GCA_030536615.1 Bacteroidales bacterium
CATAAAAGCGAATATGGCAATGGTAGTTCTTTCCCTGTTATCGGGGATAAATCCGATAGGCGCTGCCATAACACAACAAAACGAGAATACAATGGAAAAACTGACTCTTACACATGAATGGGACAAGACATTTCCCAAAAGCGACAAGGTTGACCACAGCAAGGTCACATTCGTAAACCGCTACGGCATAACACTTGCCGCCGATATCTATAAGCCGAAAGGAGCAACCGGAAAACTACCCGCAATAGCGGTGTGCGGACCTTTCGGCGCCGTAAAGGAACAGGCAGCCGGACTGTATGCACAGGAAATGGCAGAACGCGGTTTTCTTACAATCGCTTTCGATCCCTCGTTTACCGGCGAAAGTGGCGGAACACCGCGCTATATGACCTCTCCCGACATCAACACGGAGGATTTCAGCGCCGCCGTTGACTATCTTGTCACCAATCCCGATGTAGATGCCGGGAAAGTAGGTATAATCGGTATCTGCGGCTGGGGTGGCCTTGCCATCAACGCCGCAGCCTCAGACCCGCGTATCAAAGCCACACTCGCCTCAACGATGTACGATATGAGCCGTGTGACTGCCAACGGTTATTTTGACGCTAACGACAGTGCCGAAGCCCGCGACGCTCTCCGTGACCAACTTGCACAGCAGCGTACTGAAGATTATCGTACAGGCCACCCGAAACTCGGAGGCGGTGTGCCTGACGTTCTTCCGGAGGACGCCCCCAAGTTCCTGCGCGACTATCACGACTACTACAAGACACAGCGTGGCTATCATCCACGCTCGCTCAACTCCAACGGAGGCCGCAATGCCACATCGCCAATTCCGTGGATAAATTTCCCGTTGATGAGCCGTGCCAACGAGATACAAAATGCCGTTATGATTCTGCATGGTGAAAAAGCCCACTCGTTCTATTTCGGGAGCGATGCTTATAAAAAACTCGCCGTCACACCGGGCAAAGACAACAACAAACTGTTCATGGTGATTCCCGGAGCCAGCCATACCGACCTTTACGACCAAAAAGACATCATTCCTTTCAATGAAGTTGAAAAGTTCTTTAATGAATATCTCAAATAAAGCCGTTAATTAGGCAATAACGACAAAATGAAGCAGTTCACATAAACAACAGAACTCGGGCACAAACCCCGTCGAAGTTCAGATACAAACACTCCCGCCGAGAGCCCCCACCCTCCCGACGGGGCTACTGTGGCCTTCCTTACTGACCCAATTTTAAGAAAACCGGACAGCATATACGCATTATTAGAGGTTAGTATGAGGGCGCTCTGACAAAAAATAATTAAATTTGCGCATAACAACAAAGCAGCGTGATTTTTCAAAAAAGCACATAACCGCAAAAAACAATGGATGCATAGTTATGGACAAGAAAGAGTTATTTGACCGAATAGAATATATTGTGGCCTGTGTCGGGGCTTTTGCCCAGCGTCACAGGCTCTCCAACCAACAGGCGTACGCATACCTCCGTCGTTTCACCGGCATAGATTTCCTTCTTGATTGTTATGCTGCCGAACACACCCTTTCCATTGACGATGCCGTCTCCGACCTTCAAATACTTTGCAGCCGGAAAGGAGGCAAAATATGATTCTTCTCTATCACGGCTCAAATGTTGCCATCGAAAAGATTGACCTTTCCCGTAGTAAACGAGGCAAAGATTTCGGTCAGGGCTTTTATCTTAAGCCGACTCAGACCAAGCCATAAATATGGCAATACGAACTGTAAGATTACAGATGAATGGGCAACCAACGATCTCTTGTTTTGAATTTGATGAGACCAAAGCGAATAAATTGGGTCTAAACATAAAGGTATTTCCTGATTATACTGAGGAGTGGGCCGAATTCGTTGTGATGAATCGCAAGAACAATTCAGATATCCCGGCTCATCCCTATGACATAGTGATTGGCCCGATTGCCGATGACACAGTAGGAGTGCAAATCCGGCGTTTTATCATGGGCTACATGTCAGCCACAGATTTGGTCAAAGAATTAAAATTCAAAGGGGATCATGCCATTCAGTATTTTTTTGGAACTCCACAAGCCATAAAGCTTCTAAAACGCATCGAATCATGATACAGGACATACAGTTTCAGATAGAATGTCTGGCTGCCGAACTTACAGAGATGCTGATGGCAGAATATGGTTGGGGCATTCGCCGCGCCCTTGACGAGCTATATACCTCACAGACATTCGCTAAACTTAACGATCCTGAATGCGGCCTCTATTATCAGGGCGCAGTTTACATCTTTCAATTCCTCAAATCCGAAATAGAAACCGGGAAACCCGAATGATCAGCTGTCTACATACTGACATCCCACCGAAAAATTATAGAATCAGATCATAAAGACAACTCTAATTATATAGAGAGCGGAGAATCGTAGTGTCAATATAAAACTCAGACCTTGTCTGTCGAAACGGGGACAGGCAGGATTCGTAATAATTGCATAAAAATAGTCCAGAAAACTTATGGGAAACAAAAAGGACAGGCTTGGGAGCCTGTCCTTTTTGTGGGGCACTGGATGTGCGTCGCTTATGCTTTCTTGATAACGCGACGCTCTTTGATACGTGCTTTCTTGCCGGTGAGGTTGCGCAGGTAGTAGAGTTTTGCACGGCGTACTTTACCATGCTTGTTCACTACGATTGACTCAATGAACGGTGACTCGAGGGGGAAGATACGTTCCACGCCGATGTTGTCAGACATCTTGCGGACTGTGAAGCGTTTCTGAACGCCTTCGCCGGAAATGCGTATCACTACGCCGCGATAGAGCTGTACGCGCTCTTTGTTACCTTCTTTGATGCGGTATGCAACCGTAACGGTGTCTCCGGGGAAGAACTCTTCCTTGTTGCCTTTCTGTTCAACGGCAAATGCCTGCTCGGCAATCTTGATTAAATCCATTTTTTGTTGAATGTAAAAATGTTAAACTGTCGCAACTTACGCGGGCCACTTGTCCTCGCCAGCGGTTACGCATATCGGCGGCAAATTTACGAAAAATTACTGTCACGGTTGCCCCTGATTAATATTATTTAACATCAGACATCTGTTCATTTGAATATTTACACGTTGATTGGCGTCTTAGATACTTCCGCTCGGCAATGCCCAAATGAATTTGGCATTGCTCCCCCGGCTTATCGTATCGTTGACTGGCGTCTTAGATACTTCCGCTCGGCAATGCCCAAATGAATTTGGCATTGCTCTCACTTATCCGTATCTTTGTCATCAGCTTTTGTCAAGAAATAATCATATGACGATGAATAATCTTCTGAAAACAATTTTTACAGCGACATTAATCGTTTTGCAAATTGGTTGCTCCGAACTCTCGAAAGATGACGGCAGCGATAATGAAGATGTGTTTGAGAAAATTGAAAGTCTGACCTTGAGTCAGCCGGAAAAGGCTCTTGCCATGCTTGACAGCGTGGAGCGCATCGGGGAGATGCATCTCTACAACATCAATCTGTTGCGTTGTCTCATCTATCACAACGGTTATTCTGACTATCACAAGGCCCTGAGATATGGTCTGGCGGCATATAATATGCCTGATGCGCCCCGGAACGCGGAGGCACGTCTCAGGCTTATAGAGCTTATCACTGATGAATATCTTAACAATGGAGATTATACATCAAGTGTCAGGTTCTGCACCGAGGGTCTAAAACTGGCTCAGGACAGTCTTGTGAAAGACATAGAGGCAAATCTGCACGTGACATTGGGGCTGAATCTGTTGGAAATAAGCAATGAGGAGGATGCTTTCAGCCATCTGCGCAGCGCAATAGACATTCTGGCCTCACAATCACAGAAAGCCGGGAATAGCGACAATACCGATGATTACATCTATGCCATAGGAATGACTGTCAACTCGCTCATCGAAACGGGTCGCTACGATGAGGCCGCCAATCTTATGGATGAATATATGATGGCTGTAAACCGGATGGGCGAACTTCCTGACACAATTGACGGTCTTGCCGACTGCCGGCGTTCAAGCGGCTATGCCGTCATGGCATATCTATACAGCAAAAAGGGAGAGCCGGACAAGGCAAACAAATATTACAACCTTTATTGCGCCACAGATTATTCATCGGCCCCTGAGGGTGAACAGATACGTATTCCATACTTGCTGGCCTCCCACCGTTATGAGGAAGCTCTGGATTACGTACACCGGGAGAAACGCCTATGGCATGAAAGCGCCGACACTCTCAGCCATGCATATATAGATGAGCACCTCAAACACGAGCGCGAGGCTTACGAGGGACTTGGAGACTTCCAGTCGGCAAACCGGGTGGCTCATATCATTGAGACAATCTCTGATTCTCTGCGAATAAGGGAACGCTCAGCCGAGGCGCTTGAACTTGCGGAAATATACAAAACCAATGAACAGGCGGTGCAACTTGAGCACCAGGCCTATTCAATAAAGATACGCAACATAGCCATTGTCTTTTCATTGATTCTGGTTGCACTTGCAGTGGCATTCATCCTGAGGGTATTGCGTCAGAAGCGGGTGATCACACAGAAAAACAGCAGCATGGCCGCCACAATCGACGAGCTGATGGGTTTTAAAGACAAGTTGCTTGAAACACAAGCTGAAAACATAAAGTTGCGCGATCTGCTTGAGGAGCGCGGCGCCTCCAGCATAAATAATTCTGATGCTGGGGCCGGCACTGACGTCGATGAGTCAGAAAGCGTACGTAACGGTCAATCCGAGAATGAATCGGTGCTGTCAACCGGACTTTCAGACAGGGACCGGGATCTCTGGGAGAGAATGAACCATGACATAATAGGACGTAAGCTATATCTCGAACCGGAATTGTCTAAAAACTGGCTTATCAAAAACTATCGGATTCCGGTCAACAAATTCGCTTCGCTTTTCAAGGGCTTTGCAGGATGCTCTTTTTCACAATATATCCAGAATTGCCGTCTTGACCATGCTGTTAGAATGATGAGACAGCACCCGAACTGGAGTCTGGACAACATAGCCAGAGAGTCACAGATGTCAAAAACTACTTTCTACAGCAGATTCCAGACAAAATACGGCATGTCTCCGTCAGAATTCAAAGACAAGCATAATTCCGGAGACGGTCAATAACCGGATACCGATGTAAAACAACACCTTATTCTACACAACCGGTATCCCTACCGCACACTTTCCGGACATCCGAGCACGTGATTATCGTGATTTTTTCGGACAACTGACATGATTATTTCGGACTACAAACGGACATGAATCACCTTTCATGTCAAAGCCTATATATACATTTGCGATCAAAATCACAGGCACGATTTATTACAGCAGATATGCGAACATGTAATAACTATGCCTTAAATCTGAGATATAATAATGGATAAAAAATTTACTTTCGTTATTTGTGCGATGATGGCGATTGCTTTTTCGGCATGCGACAACGACTCTCCTTCCGAGAATAAAAAAGACAACTTGCCCCGCATACAGTCCTTTGTCTGGGATGGGACCAAGAGCAGTTATCCGGAACAGTTAAACGGCCTGAACAGTTTCAGTTATGATTCCGACGGACGCATAAAGTCATACGCCACCCCGTCACAAAAAACAACCTATACCTACGACGGGCTTAATTGTGTTGGCGTAATGACATCGATTCCGGACGGTGAAAAACTTCAGGAGCAATATATTGTCTTTAATAAAGCCGGTCGTCCTGTAAGCGAAGAATCTACGAGCTGGTATAACAATTCCACGGCAAGCATGAAGTATGGATATGATTCTGAAGGAAGAATTATATCGTATGACTTCTATGCTGATGAAAAGAGAAACATATATGCCAAGTTCAAATACGATTCATCAACCGGCCTGATGAGTGAAGCAATAGGCGATTATCAAATAGGAAGCGGAAAACGTGTCAATCTGAAATATCGCTATTATTACAGCGACAGACCGAATCCCGTGGCTTTTTATCCGGAATTCCATCAAATATTTGATGCCGAACCGGCTTTGGCGTTTACCGGCATTGACGGCTATGGACGCGATCGCCTTATCGACAGGATTGTTGTCAGTGTGGAGGGGACGGATGCGCCGCCTATAGAGGCATTCCTTTTTTCGTACGAATTTTCGGCAGGGGGCAAGTTGACGTCAATTACCGAAACATTAGCTTTATTGGATGATGACGGTAATGTGATGGCAACCCATCCGCTGGTAAAGATAACTGATATAAGATATTAACGATTCAAATAAGAACTGATCCAATGGAAAAGATATTCAAAATATTTCTCATTTCTGCGGCTTGCCACATGTTGGGGTCATGCAGTTCAGACGATACTCCGGATATTCAATCCCAAATTCCCGGCAAAGGACCGGTGGAACATCTTAAATCGATGATTCTTGATGAAAAAGGCGATATTATGCTTCCACCGGCCGGAGATATTGCCGATACCTATATGATAAATTGCGAAGATGAGTCAACCGCACACGCTATCTGTACCACTATATTGGGTGACGAAAATTGGAATATCAAAGATGGCATATATACATATTCTGACAGTTATGGCTCTGTTAAAATGGCGATGAATCCGAAAGAGGGTGTATATGTCAGAATGACGTTCAACGTAAAGTCTCTTCCGGGATTCACCCTGCTGCTTACCTCACAGGAATATTTTGAAAATAACAATTATAGGTATCCCGCTTATGGGAATTATGCGTGCTTTAAATGTGGGTACAGAATCAATAACCCGGACCCCGAACGGTTAAAGCGTGCGCATTGTCCGGGATCATTTTGGGTCAAAATATAATATATACAGCATATGAAGCAAATTTATGTAGTTATAGCCATGCTATCGGTTATGCCGATTTTGTGCTCATGTTCTTCCAGCGAAGAGCCTGAAGCGGAATCTGCCAAGCAGATTACAACACGATTAAAATCCATTTTTTTGAATGACAAGGGGGATCTGGACCTTTTCCCATTGTCAGAAGGAAGAAACGAATATGTGACCCCTTGTGATAATGAGAATCAGGCACAAAATCTATGCCATGCACTTCTTGAAGGCATTGACAGAAAAGACTCCGAAAACAGATATATCCTTCCTGACGGCTATGGCTCTGTGATTGTTTCAGCCGGTGAGTCAGAGGGTATATATCTCACTCTCATCTTCAATGTAAAGGATATCCCCTCATTCACCATGCATATAACATCAGACGATTTCTTTGAGAACATCAACAACGACGGGAGATTCCTCCCTATGTGGAAGTGCACCAAATGTGGCAGGACCGTAGTAATGAGACAACGGCCAAGCCCTTGTTGCTCAGGTGGAAGCTGGATTCTGGCAGGAAAATCAAAGATCCCGGTATATGCATAATACCGGCGCAGAAGCTGATATATGGCCAAGGATTCCAATTATATAAATGATAAAAACAACCCGATTGACATGAACAAAACAATTTTATACGCTATCATACCTGTTGCCTCCATTTTGCTTTATGGATGCAACAACGACACACATGAACCGGCAACTGAAGACAAGTTGCCTCAGGTCAAGTCATTTGTCTGGAGTGCGGCAGAAGGTGCTCCGGAGCAACTCACCGGCCTCAATGAGTTTGACTATGACTCGGAGGGACGTGTGACTCTTTATTCCACGCCTACACAGAAAACAGTGTATAGTTATAATGGCATACACTGCAATGGTGTTATGACAAATACAGCCTCAGGCGCAAAGTGTCAGGACCAGAACCTGACATTCAATAAAGACGGTCGGCCAATATCGGAAGAATCAACTGATTTTGATAATGGAGAGACCTGTCATGCAAAATTCGGATACAACGATGCCGGAAGGCTGAAGACTTATGAAATCTCATTAAGCAACGGCAACTTCAAGCATTGTGATCTCATCTATGATTCCGCGACAGGTCTTCTCAGTGAGGTGAAAGTTCTCAGACGCGATTCCGGAGAGGAGATGGAACTCATCTACCGTTATGAATACACCAACCACAAGAATCCGGTGGCCTTATATCCGGAATGTGTCCATATTATTGACAATGAGCCGGCTTTTGGCTTTACCGGCATTGACGGATATAGCCGGAATCTTCTGCCGGAGAAGATCACCGTGAACACGGATGGCGCGGATGCACAGATTTTCTCATTTACATATGGTTTTACCGATGACGGCAAGCTGACATCCATTTCCGAGACGGCATCGTGGCTTGATGAAAAAGGTAATGTTGTGATGTCTGTTCCTGCAATACATATAACTGATATTAAATATTGATACCTCATTCCAATAACAAGAAAATGAAACCTGTCACATTACTTACCGTCCTGATTGTGTTCATCTCAACACTGTCCTCATGCTCCGACAACGAGAAATCATCTACGGATAAAAATGGCGAGGAAATTGCCGCACGATTCAAATCTCTGCTTACCGGATCACAAAGTGAAACGTGGATGCTTCCTTATGCTGAGGGTGAAAATGTCTACATGGCTCAGGTCAATGATGCCGATAA
>JAUNPQ010000010.1:0-25299 GCA_030536615.1 Bacteroidales bacterium
TTTGACAATTTCCAGTCACTGGTTGCCGCGATTATTGACACAAGCATCTTTGCCCAACAGGTCTGCACAATCGCTGAGATGAACGGTCTGGGAACATGCTATCTCGGCACCACGGCATATAATGCTCCGGAGATAGCATCTGTCCTGCATCTGCCTGAACGTGTGGTACCGGTCATAACGCTCACTGTCGGTTATCCTGCCGAGGAAACAGGTGTGCCGACATGGCGTCTGCCGGTTGAAGCCGTGATGCACAGCGAGGACTATTGTCAGCCCGACGACAAGGATATCGCCGCATGGTATGCTCCGCTTGAGGTCATGTCGCAGCATTTTGTTGATGAAAATGACAAACAGACTCTGGCCCAGGTGTTCACTGATGTGCGTTATCCACGTGAATCTGCCGAGAGGTTCTCGGAGATCTATCAGACATTCCTGTCTGCAAACAGATTTATGTAAGGCCGGAAAACACATATGAAACACGCGGCAGAGCCCGGAGGCTCTGCCGCGCTTTTTGTCTTTTTGCAAGTTCCGTATCAGACATGGAGGTGTTAACAAAACATAAACCCAAATTATTTTTTATTTGTAGCCAAAAAAGTTATAACTTTGTCACATATGACAGAGGACAAGGCAATGTCAAATGCCCGACAGCAATTCAGCGACTTTTTAAAGAAGAATTGCAAAAGGCAGACGCCTGAGCGCTTTGCGATACTTGAACGCGTGCTCACGGCATCGGGCCATGTGTCTGTCGAGGAGTTCCACAGCGCCCTTGAGAAAGAAGGCTTCCATGTGTCGCTGGCAACAGTATACAGTACCTTTCAGCTCTTGTGTCAGGCCGGCTTGCTGCGCAAGCACACCTTTCAGGACAGGCATGCCGAGTACGAGCGGCTTGCAGTGTCCGGTGCTCATATACATCTGATCTGCACTGTATGTGGCAATGTGCGTGAACGGCGCGACACTGAGATGGAGGCGCTTGTGCGCCGAAGCCGTTATCCCTTGTTTGCACAGACCGATTTCTCGCTCTATGTCTATGGCGTGTGCTCCCGTTGCCAGAGAGCCGCGCGCCGAAAGTCCGCAAGGGCCTCATCATCAAAGAATACATGCCCAAAGAAGAAAACGAATATAAAGAACCAAACATCCAATACCTGAACAGATATGGCAAAAGTAAAACCATTCAGGGGGGTACGTCCTCCCCGCGAGTATGTGACTGAAGTGGCATCACGCCCCTATGATGTGCTTGACTCAGAAGAGGCCCGTCAGGAGGCAGCCGGAAATCCCAAATCACTCTACCACATAATCAAGCCGGAGATTGATTTTGCTCCCGGCCATGATGAGCATTCGCCTGAAGTATATGAGAAGGCAGTGGAGAATTTCAATGCATTCCAGAAGAACGGATGGCTGGTGCAGGATGACAAGGAACATTATTATATCTATGCCCAGACGATGAACGGGCGCCGGCAGTATGGCATTGTGATAGCCGCCAATGTGGAGGACTACATGAACGGAAACATCCGCAAACATGAACTGACACGACGCGACAAAGAAGAGGATCGTATGAAGCATGTGCGTGTGCAGAATGCCAACATTGAGCCTGTGTTCTTCGCTTTTCCTGACAACAAAGAACTTGAGGAAATCATCCGCACTGTGACCGCCGGAACACCTGAATATGATTTTGTAGCTCCTGACGGTTTCGGGCATACGTTCTGGGTGATTGACGACGATGCGCTCATCAGCCGCGTTACAGCGGAATTTGCCCGAATACCGTATCTTTATATTGCAGACGGTCATCACCGCACAGCTGCCGCAGCATTGGTAGGCAATGAAAAAGCACGCCTCAATCCCAATCATTGCGGTGACGAGGAATATAACTACTTCCTTGCTGTGGCATTCCCGGCATCACACCTGAAAATCATGGACTATAACCGCGTGGTGCGTGATCTCAACGGGCTTTCACCGGCTGAGTTCCTTGAAAAGCTTGAGCATAACTTTGAGGTTATAGACAAGGGAGAGCTGGTATATGAACCTTCAGGGCTGCATAATTTCTCATTGTACCTTGAAGGCCGCTGGTATTCATTGACAGCACGCCCCGGCACGTATGACGATGCTGATCCCATTGGCGTGCTGGATGTGACGATCTCATCTGACCTCATTCTGCGTGACCTGCTTGGAATCACTGATCTGCGCTCAGACAAACGCATTGATTTTGTGGGAGGAATACGCGGCCTCGGCGAGCTTAAACGCAGAGTTGATTCAGGCGAGATGGCCATGGCACTTGCTCTCTTCCCTGTTTCCATGAAACAACTCATGGACATTGCGGACACCGGCAATATCATGCCGCCCAAGACTACCTGGTTTGAACCAAAACTGCGCTCAGGTCTTGTGATCCATAAGCTTGACTGATCGGGTCATATGATCCGTAATGTTGAGCGTTTCTGATTCTCCTGAAACATAACGGCCATGTCATGCACTCATTGTCTGTGCATGGCATGGTTTTTATAGAGGCAGCGCAACAAGATTCATGAGGCATCGCGTACAGTCGCACTCAATGCGCATCGGGCGTATGGACGGATTGTGAGGCCGCAGAATCAGTCCGGACGGTAAGCGCCGCGCATTGCCTTTTTCGCGCAGGCAGGCGCCGAGTTCACGGCGCAGGCAATAGCGGCTTGTCATGACAGTCACCTCTTTGTCTGCCGGCGCGCCGCTTACCTCAAGAGCATCATCTATCTGTGTCGCGCCATGATCATTATAGAAACGGCGTGCGGCATTGTTGGCCACGTTGGCATGAAATGTGAGATGTGTCGTGGAGTGGGGAAGTGATGCAGACCGGTCCTCCTGCCGGCGATAATCGTATTTGTAAGTTGCCGATGCGGCATGGTCAAGCGCGGCAATTGCTTTACGCCTGAGATCTGCCATCACAGAGGCGGGAACAAACCATTCGCCCAGATTGTCAGTCAGCTTTTCAAGTGTATATATCGTGTCTCCGAGACGCGACAACTGAGCTTTCCGCACATTCCTCTGAGGTTTCTGCGCTTTCTGCTGCGGGCATGTTATGGCCGCTTTTGCCCGGCATCCGCGTTCATCCGTTATCTCAAGCGCTATGCCGTCACTGTGGGCAGACAGAACCATCTCAATTGATATTGTGCGCCGTGGTCGTGCGGTTGTCAGGAGATCATCAAACGCTTTGTCAAAGTTGCGGAACAGTTCTGTGCCGGGGCATATGTCAACCGGCGCCTGGGTCTGGATCTCGGTGTTGTTCCCTCTCTTTTCGGCTTTGTTGACGCGAAACCCTGTGAAGCGGCCTGAAGAATCAAAAAAACTCAGTCCATCGGCATTGTGGATCTCCTCGGCAGAGTTTACTGTTATACTCTTTCCTCTGACAGCAGTGACAGTACCGATCGGCCTGCCGATCCATTTGGGCGTACGCATTGATGCCAGACTGTCAGGCGCAGGTTTTTCGCCGGAGCAGAAATAATCTGTGAATCCACGGTTGAAAGAGCGTGTTACATCCGCCGTGAATCCCGTTTTTGAAGTTCCGCGTGAGGCACGGCGGTAGCGTGCAGGATTCAAGGCAATTAATGCATCAAGAACCGCCGAATATGCCGCAACGGTATTCATGACATATGTCTTGTCTTTGAGGCGTCCCTCAATCTTGAATGAACTTATGCCGGCATCAGCCAGTTCCGCCAGACGGTCAAGACGGTTCATGTCACGCAGGGAAAGAAAATGTCTGTCGGCTATAAGTACATTCCCGTTTCCGTCAGTGAGATCATAGGGCAGACGACATATCTGCGCGCACTCACCGCGGTTGGCGCTCCGGCCGCCGTTGACAAACGATGCCCGGCAGTCGCCGCTGAAACACACGCACAAAGCCCCGTGCACAAACGCTTCCAGACGAACGCTGACACATTTGCTGATCTCACGTATTTCCTGAATGCTGAGTTCGCGTGGAAGCACAATGCAACTCATGCCTGCTTTCTCAAGGAACATGGCCTGCTGCACCGTACGGGTGTCGCATTGTGTGGATGCATGCAGTGCTATGGGCGGCAGATCCATGCGTAGCATTCCCATGTCCTGTATTATGAGCGCGTCAACTCCGGCTCTGTAAAGTTCGCGGACCGTATTAGGAACATCGGCTGTCTCATTATTGTAGATTAGTGTGTTGAAAGTGACATAGACTTTTACGCGGAAGCGGTGGGCGTAGCTGCACAGGGCGGCTATATCGCTGATGCTGTTGGCAGCCGCAGCACGTGCGCCATGGTGAGGGCCGCCGATATATACGGCATCAGCCCCGCAGTCTATGGCAGCTATGGCGGTATCTATGTCACGTGCGGGAGCCAGAAGCTCGAGGTCAGTCATCTCTTCTTGTTTTTGCGGACCGAGAATCCGAAATGTCCAAGTTTCTCGCCCAATGAATAATAGCCTCCGTGCACATAGGCCATCAGTCCCGATGCGGCCAGATCAAAGGCGCCGGTCTCAGGGTCAATATACTGTTCATCGGCAAGAAGTCCCAGCACATCAGCTATGAACATGTCATGGCTGCCGAGGTCTATGATTTCTTTTACCCGGCATTCAATGGCCAGCGGGGACTCGGCAACGTAGAAGCATGTGTTTTTTACGCCGGGAACGGGGGTCAGACCCGTTTCAGTCCATTTGTCATAGTCACGTCCCGATTTCACCCCGCACCAGTCTGTTGCGCGAGCCATGGCCGCTGTTGTGAGATTTACAGTGAACTGCATCTCGCTGCTTATGATGGCGTGCGAGTGGCGCTCTTTGCGCACCGAAATGCTCAGCATGGGGGGATTGGTGCATATTGTACCTGTCCATGCCACAGTTATCAGATTGGCACAGGCGCGTGTGCTCCCGCAGCTCACAAGCACTGCCGGCGCCGGATAGACCATGGTGCCCGCTTTCCATTCAACATGACTCATAAAAAAATTCCTTTTGGTGCATTTTTATGCAAAAATAGCGTAAGAGGATAAAACAGGGTGACATCAGACAGTTAAACAACGTTAACCCGCACAGCCACCGGAGACAATCTCTATGCCTGTTGAATCACGGTATCAGAGAATATCCGTATCTTTGACGGATGTCTTAGATACTCCCGCTCGGCAATGCTCAAAATGAATTTGGCATTGCTCTCGCTTATTCGTATCTTTGTGCATCAGAAAACTAAAACGACAATCTATTGTATTATGGCAACAAAACCCTTCAAGTATCAGAAAATGTTTCCGCTCGGGCCGGATACCACCGAGTATTATAAACTGACCTCAGACTATGTAAAAGTTGAAAACTGGGGCGGCCATGAGTTTCTGGTTGTTGATCCGGAAGCTCTGACAGTGTTGGCACGTCAGGCCACACATGACAATGCTTTTATGCTGCGGCGTGAGCATAATGCCATGGTGGCAAAGATACTGACAGATCCCAAGGCAAGTGACAATGACAAGTTTGTGGCACTCACCATGCTCCGAAACGCTGAGGTTGCCGCCAAAGGGCAACTCCCGTTCTGTCAGGACACGGGTACGGCTATAATACATGGCGAGAAAGGTCAGAATGTCTATACCGGTTGCGATGACGAGGAGAAGCTGAGCCGAGGAGTCTATGACACATACACCACAGACAATCTCCGTTATTCACAGAATGCTCCGCTGAACATGTACGATGAGGTGAACACCGGCTGCAATCTGCCGGCGCAGATAGACATCCATGCCACAGAGGGCGATGAATACCACTTCCTTTTTGTGGCCAAAGGCGGTGGCTCGGCCAACAAGACTTATCTGTATCAGGAGACAAAGGCATTGATCAACCCCAAGACTCTTCTTCCTTTTCTTGTGGAGAAAATGAAATCTCTGGGAACAGCTGCTTGCCCGCCCTATCACATTGCGTTTGTTATTGGCGGTACATCGGCTGAGAAGAACCTGGAAACCGTGAAGAAAGCATCTGTGAAATATTATGACAGTCTGCCCACTCAGGGAAATGAACTGGGTCATGCTTTCCGCGATATCGAACTTGAGAAACAACTGAAGAAATGTAGCGAGGAACTTGGCTTGGGCGCTCAGTTCGGGGGCACAGCCTTTGCACATGATATACGCGTGATCCGTTTGCCGCGTCATGGCGCTTCATGTCCGGTAGGACTTGGTGTCAGCTGCTCGGCTGACCGTAATGTCAAGGCCAAGATCAACCGTGAAGGATTGTGGATTGAGAAGCTTGATACAAACCCAGGGGAACTCATCCCTGAAAGCATGCGTAAGGAAGGCGAGGGCAATGTTGTCAGCATTGACCTTGACCGCCCCATGCCTGAGATTCTGGCTGAACTTAACAAATACCCGGTATCTACACGCCTGTCACTCAATGGAACAATCATTGTTGGCCGTGACATAGCCCATGCCAAGATCAAAGAGCGTCTTGATGCCGGCGAGGAAATGCCTCAGTATCTGAAAGATCATCCCATTTATTATGCCGGTCCGGCAAAGACTCCGGAAGGGATGCCTTCAGGCTCTTTCGGTCCGACAACAGCAGGACGCATGGACTCATATGTTGACCAGTTCCAGGCAGCGGGAGGATCAATGGTGATGATTGCAAAAGGGAATCGCTCCAAGCAGGTAACTGACGCATGCCATAAACATGGCGGATTCTATCTTGGATCTATCGGCGGTCCGGCGGCTGTGCTGGCACGCAACTCAATAAAAGAGGTTGAATTGCTTGAGTATCCTGAACTTGGAATGGAAGCCATCTGGAAAATACGTGTAGAGAATTTCCCGGCATTCATCCTTGTTGACAACAAAGGCAACGACTTCTTCACACAGATCTCCGAGAAATGCAAGCCTTGCGGCCTTAAATAAGCATTTATCCGAATAGATTACAGACAGCAAAAGCTCCGGACAATGGGAAACCAGTCCGGAGCTTTTGCTGTCCCGTTGCCGGATCAGCGTGAGCAGGCCATCGCGGTATTTGGCGATAGCCTTCTGTGATCACCGCAGCAGCTCAATAGAGTCGGCATATATTTCAGTCACATCATGTTTGATTGTATTGCGGTCCTCCCAGACACGGTAACGCAGTTTTCCCTCAATCAACAGGCGCGTGCCTTTACGAATATATTTTTCCGCAAGTTCGGCGTTGCGGTCCCACATCACTATGTTGTGCCATTCGGTGCGTTCAGGGACAACAGTGCCGTTTGCAAGTGTGCGCTGACGTTCTGTGGTGGCCATACGGAATGAGGCCACAGGGCGTTTTTCCACGTAGCGTATTGTCGGGTCTGTACCCGCGTTGCCAAGTAATATGACTTTGTTCATCGTTTAGAGGACGTATAATAATAGATGTTAATACCTGAGCGTCCGGAGGCTAAGCATCTGTGGAGTGATATTGTACCAGGCCGGGCATTGAGTAGCGTGCACATTTTCCCACAATAGCGCCGAAGTCAGCCGCCGCCTTGCGCAGGATATCCTCGAACATCATGCATGTGGACCCCACAAATGATATAGGCCTGTCCTGATAGTCATATGAGCCTATATTCCTTGCAAAGAACAGTGAAAGTGAGTTGTAGACCAGTTCATACACATATGGCTCATCTATATGTTCATGAAGGAAGAATGCATATTTGGCCAGAGAACGTGATGGCAACGCGTTGGTATATACATCGTCCATGAGCACATTCGCTGTGGTGTGGAACCGGTCATAGAATTCATCTATGAGATGATGTGGCGCCAACTCTTTGAGCACATCGGCAATGAATTGTTTGCCCATGTGTGCGTTTGAGCCTTCATCACCAAGTATAAATCCCAGAGGACGCACGTTTTTTGTTATCTCATGTCCGTCATACATACATGAATTTGATCCTGTTCCGAGAATGCATGCCAGCCCGGCGGACCGCACAAGAAGACCGCGTGCGGCACCCAGAAGGTCACTCTTTACTGTGCATGGTGTCTTGAACTGAGCTATCAGCGATGACTCCATTATCTTGTTCTTCTCTACATTGGCGCATCCTGCCCCATAGAAGTAGACATGTTCCCATCGCCTCCGGAAAAATGCATCGGGCAATTCCAGTCTTATGGAGTGTGAAATCTCCCGGCGCGTCTGAAAATATGGGTTCAGGCCGGTTGTAAATGCGTGTTCAACAATCTCGGGCCCGTCGATGAGCGTCCATTCTGTGCGTGTGCTGGAACTCTCGGCTATGATCTTCATGTTGTGTCGATTAGTGAAATATATGCGGCCGGCATAATCATGCCGGCCGCATATATCGGTTCTTGTTTATTTTACAATTACTTTTACAGATTTTGAGTCGGCATTAACTATGTATATGCCTGTCGGAACGCTTATTGTTGCAGAACCTTTCACAGAGGCCATTATGCGTCCGTCAACGGTGTACACGGTTGCAGTGACATCGCTGCCTATCCCTGATACGGTGATCTTGCCGGGAGCGGGAGATACTGCATTCATTGAATGCGCATTGTCTGTGGTGATATCATCCACCCCTGAGTCATCGGCATCTGTGCGGCTGAGATCATCAAGAACAAATGCTCCGGTCTGTGTGTAGGGGCTTTCTGACTGAATCAGACGTATGCCGGCAAAATTGAACGGGCAGAAATCCTCCTCAAGGTCGTTGAGTTTCACTTCGCGCCTCTGCCATCCCAGAAAATCAAGATCTGTTATCTTGATATATTTGCGGTTGGTGCCGGATTGCATTATTGCATATACTTCGTGATTGTTGAAGTCTCCGTTCACATACATCCCCAGAATGTCTCCGGTGTTGAAATGTGCCACGGGACCTGTATAGGTCCAGTCAATCATGCCGTCATGGAATGATGAGAAATTATAGGTGAGTCTGCCTCCTGCTTTTCCGTTGAAAGAGTAGGCCGTGGACTTCTGGGCTTTGGGAGTGGTGGAGGTGATTCCTGTTGTCGTTTCCTTGTTATAGGCAAAGTTAGCTGCTGTCTCAAAGTCTTCAAATACTGTGCCCGGATTTTCAACTGAAACATCAGCAGCCTTGAATGTATAGGACATTTCGTCAACAAGAGGAATAGTTGTCTCATCGCGGAGATCACCGGCGATTTTCACCGTATAGGTCTTTCCGGGTTCAAGACTGCCGCTCAGCGCCATCACAGCATTGCCGTATCCGTTTGTAAGCTGGTTGTACTTGCATGAACGGAGGTTTATGGAAAGAGTTTTGCCGGCTTCATCGGTCACGCTGAAATTGGAGCGCATGCTGTTTCCATCAATTTTGTTATCAAAGCGATACTCAAGAACAGGCGATTTATAGTGTATCTCACCCATTGGCTGAGGGTATCGCTCTATGATTGACAATCTGTCGCGGTTCTGAGTCTGGAAAGTGAGTTTGAACGGTTCTGCCAGATTCGGCGTTGCGAAATGAGTGTCTGCACTTTTTGCCTCGGTGGAGACTGTCAGCACATATTTAGTGTTTTTTTCAAAAGAAATGTCAGGGCGGAATGTGGCCTTATGATATGACTGGGAGTATATCCAGCGTCCCGCAATCTCAGGGGTGAGGCTCACCGCTTTTTCAAAACTCTCCACGTCAATGTCATGGTTGAAAGTGAGTTCTATGGCTGCGGAGCATGATACAGGTTCAGTTGTGGAGGGAGAATATTCCGTAACAGCGAGATTGCTCTCCCGGCGCATGTTAAGGGGCATGTCGCAATAGGTGACTTCGTTGGCTGTGACAGTCACGTCTTTCTCTTCGGCATAATAACCGTCGTGTACGGCGTACAGACGATAGTTTCCGGGCGCGACGTTGCGGAAAACGAATACGCCGTTGTACATGTCATCAGTGGTACGTTTCTGTACCACATTGCCGTTCAGGTCACGCAACTCCACCGTTGAGAAGTTAAGAGGTGCCAGCTGGTCACGTCCGTATGCATGGTTGCGCCACGGCATTATGTTCTCGCGGAGATTATGGTCATCATAAACTATTCCGGCCACGTTACCGGTGACAAACCTGTCCTCGGTGTCGAAATATTCCATTATGGAGCGTACAAAATGCCAGGCTTCCAGCCACCAATAGTCATCGTTCATGAGACGGTGGCCTTCCGGACGGTGCTCATGCATGCCGCCTTCGCTGAGCAAGCCCACCACATAAAGTGTGCGCAATACTCCCAGTCCGCCTTCCCAGCTGTATTTGTAGAAGTCAAGGTCTCCGCATATATTCTCATTATTGTGTGTCCATACCGGCAATTTATTACTGTGCAGGTTCTTCCACACAATTTTGGAAAGTGTGACGTTTTCCGGATAGCGGGGCACTCCAATCTCATTCTCACGGTAAAGCATCAGCGGATAGTTCACATCCTCGCCGGCGTTGGAGTGGATTGAGAAAAAGAGGTCTACCCCGAGGCTGTTGGCCTCCGCATCTATGCCTGAAAGGGAACGGTCATCGGCCTCGGTGTTCTTGATGCGTGACAGGTAAGGTGTGGCACCCAGAGAGTCAAGCATATGATACATATGCAGGCCTTTGTATAGATTGGATTTGGACTCCCAGTATCCGGCAGTGTCATTTGCCGCGAAAGGATGCAGTTGGATGGGACGGTCATTGCCTGTATAGCCGCCGTGGCCGGGATTTATGTAAATCTTCAGATCGCTCATTTTTTTGGCCTGAGCACCCCCGAAGGCCATGAATATAGCGAGAAGAATAAATGTTATATGTCTCATGGTTCTGTATTATTGTACGTTTACAAGGTATAGGCCTCCGTCTGCCGTGGCGAATGCCACTTTTCCCCGGACTGCTGAAACTTCACTGACAATCATGTCTTTCTCTGTGACGCTGATTGTGATGTTCTCATCAACGTCATAGGCTTTCAATACGGCTTCTGTAGTCTGATAGCCATCATCATGCGCGTCTACATACACAATGGCTGAGTTGGACACCCATGCCGGATAATCGCCACGGTCGGCAATCTTCCGGGGATTGGAGCCATCGGCATTGGCTATATACACCCCTGAGAAAGGCTCGTTGAACACCATGCGTTTTCCGTCCGGAGAGAGTGACGCCCACAGGTATGAATGGGCTTTGTCGGCAAGCGGGCGTATCTCTTTTGTCACACCGTCCACAGTCAGATCTATATGATCATAATGAGCGGTTGCATAAGTGGTGAATCCTGCCTGTGCCCGCATGTCAATATCCTTGCGGGTCATGCCGTGAACGGCGGTGGCATCGTTATCACCGATGGTATATGCGCGTACATCGCGGTTCATAAGCCCGTCTACAAGAGCGGCTGTGCGATAGTACACTTTTTTCCCGTCGGCACTGAACACGGGCGAGAAGCCGGCACCTTTTGAGTCATCGACCATTGTAAGGTCCCCGCTTTCAATGTCAAGGCAGTTGAGCCCCGTATGGTCTTCTGTTGAAAACACCAGTGTTTTTGTGTCGGGTGACAGCATCGGGTGCCATGCTCCGGAGATATTCTCTATTTTCATGGCTTTGCCTGCTGTCAGCGCCGATGCCGATAGCATTGAAAATGCCACGCATCCGGCAACAAAGGCAAATTTTTTGATTGATTCCATTATTTGGCGATTAATGTTTGATTATTACTTTGTGAACGGTCTGTGATGAGGCGGTCCGTACAATCATGAAGTAGGTTCCTTGTGCTGTGTCTGAAACATTGAGCACATTTCCTGCTGAAGCGGCTACAAGGCGTCCGTTCATGTCCATGAGGCGCACGGAGGATATCACCACCGGACCATTGGCTATCAGATATTCGGATGCCGGATTGGGATAGACGGTTATGCCGGTTGTCTGGTCGGCGGTCACATCGTCTATTCCGGCGTCTTCGGTTGTGTAGATGTTGTCAATATAGATTGTGCCGCTCTTGCTCATCTGTGTGGGCTGTTCCACAATCTTTATGCCCGTGAGATGTGACGGAGCTTCGGCAACCGTAGCGGGCACTTCTATATAATGCCAGCCAAGGAAGTCCAGATCTGTTACATGCAGATATTGGGTTGAAACATCAGATGCCAGCTCAAAGTAAACGCTGTTGCCTGTCAGGTCACCATAAACATGTACGCCGACAGTTGCACCTGGGAGAATTGTCTGGGTGGCACCGTCTGTGCGGCCAAACCGTACCTCGCCCACACAGCCCTCTGTACCGGCGAATTTATAATCGAATTTCTGAACTCCCTGGAACAGTTTCTGGGTTGTGGATTTTGATGCTTTTGCCGAGACAACATCTGTTGAAGCCTCTGCATCGAAAGCATATGTGTCTCCGTACATATTGTCCACTTCCTTGAACCCGTCTTTTTCTGTCTTGGCATCAACGGCTTTAAAGGTTATGCTGACCGGTTCTTTGATTGTGATTCCGTCATAGTCGCTGAAACTATTGGATAACGTCAGACTATATGTCTCCCCTATGGTCAGGTTGCCAATGATGGGAATACGGAAATATCCGTAGGGATCTTTCGCCGATGAACTTGAAGCCTTGCGGCGGTTAAAAGAAACCTTTGTGCCGTCCGCCCCTGTGCATGTGATGTCATCATACACTGTACGTGTGTCAGGATTCTTGTCAAAGCGGAATTCTATCTGGGCTCCGGAGTAGTGCACTTCATCGCCATCTTTTGGATAGTGGCCGAGTATGTTCATGTAATTGCGGTCACTGGTACGGAAACTGAATGTCAGCGGTTCCTCCATTTTGGCCCCTCCGGCATGGGCGGCGTCAGTAGTCAGTGTAACGGTGTAAAGTGTGCTGATGTCATATGGTTTTGTGGGGGTAAACACCATACGGTAGTTGAGATCTTCCCATGTAAATTCACCTTCAACAGGAGGAGTGATGGAGAAGGCCTTTTCTGTTGCCTCAGTGTCCATGTCCCAGTTGAACTGTATTGTCACCGGTGTGTTGCACAACATTCCCTCCTGACCATCTTCCCAGACGGGGGTGTATGATTCCACTTTGGGAGGGGTATTGCGTACGCGGGCCATCTGCATGTTGCAATATGACACTTCGTCAGCAGTGACGGTGACAGCACATTCGGCATGCTGGTAGGATTCTGCGTCGACACGGACGGTATATTTGCCCGGCTTGACGTCTTTGAACAGGTAGAATCCGTTCACGTCAACATCGTCAGTCTTGTATGTGCCTACCACATCTCCGTTCTCATCCACAAGCTCAACATCAGCATTCATGATGACGGCCAGTTTGTCATCGCCGAATTTTATGTAAGAGCCTTCGCGAGGCAGGCGCTGGTCATTGAGACGTCCGCATACAACGCCGGTTTCAAGCCCGTCAACGCCAAGATATTCATCAATGGCTTTGCGGAAATGCCATGCCTCCAGCCAGCAGAAATCATCATTCATGAGCCTGTATGCCTCAGGAACATAGTCATGGAATGAACCTTCGGAGAGCATTCCCACGATGTTGTTGCCGCGCAGCACTCCCAGTCCGGATTTTCCCCATTGCGGGTAGAATGACCAGTCACCGCGTATGTTCTGGGATGTAGAGGTCCATACAGTTGCCTGGTTGTCAAGCAGGTGTTTGTTCAGAACCACACAGACATCACGGTCAGCCGGTTTCACCGGGTCGTTATCGTAGCCGCGGTGAAGCATGAGCGGAAAGTTGCGGCGTACGGATGTTCCGGTGGCGTTTGAGTGTATGGAGAAAAAGAGGTCGGCGTTGCTCTCATTTGACAGGCGCACAATTACACCCAGATCAAGGTCATCGGCCGATGTGTTTGTAACACGTGACATCACCACCTTATATCCTTTTGCCTCAAGCATGTCACGCAGTTGCAGGCCTTTGGAAAGATTGGAATTGGACTCCCAATATCCCTCGGGATCTCCTGCCGCATAAGGGGCTATGACAACGTTGCGGTCATTGGGGTCATGGCCTCCGTGACCGGGATTGATATATATCTTAAGGCCTTCCGCTGTGCGGGCAGCGCCTGTTATCGCTATCGCTGAGACGATGGCGGCTGTTATGGTCAGTTTCTTTGCTTTCATGGTCATTTCAGTTTCACGGTTTGCTGATACAGACGGCCGTCAATGGTGCTGAACACCACTTTGCCGGCTTCGGCGGAGCCTGTCGGTGTCATTGTCATTGATTCAGGTTTAGTGAGCGGCTGCACTGCCGAACCGTCAAGGTTTATGAGAAGAATCTGGGATGAACGGAGCTGATGGCCGTCATCTGTGGCATGCTGCACAAGGAGATGGTCGTTGCCGAACCATGCCGGAGACTCGTAATTACCCGGCTGAGCAAGGATGTTTCCGTTCAGATCTGTTACTACAAGCCCTTTTCCGGCTGCCAGAAAGACCACTTTCTTGCCGTCCGGTGACAACGATGCCCAGCAATAACCGGCTGTGCACTCAACCGGTGTGAAACTTTTTTCCACGCCGTTTCTGTCAGTGATTATAAGTTTTGAACCATCAGTGCGCACGCCGCCTCCCGTGTTGACGGCCACTTTGCCTTTAGCAAAATGGGCGTATATACTATATCCTCTGGCGGGTACTTTCTCGGTCACATTGTCGTTGAAATCATAGACACGCAGATTGGAGTAGTCAATGTCTGAAAACAGCAACTTTGAGCCGTCGGCACTCAGCACCGGATTGTACATGTCGCTTTCCACGCCTTTAAGCAGCGGCTGTGGTACGCCGACATCGGCTATCTGCGCCTGCGCAATCAGAGTGCCTGCAAGCGTAACTGCGGCCAATAATATTTTTTTCATGGTCTATATTTTGTTGATTATTTTATTATGATTTTGCTGACGTTGGCTCCCTGTCGGCGTATGTAAAGACCGGGTGTGAGCATGGCGCTGTTTACACGCACTCCCTGAATTGTGTAGAATTCTACTGGGGCATCGGGGTTGACGGGAGTGTTGTCTGTGACAATGTTGTCAACGCCATCGTAGAAGTTGTTGTACACGGCAAGTATTGAGGGAATTTCCACATGGCATTCCGTTTTGGCTTTGTCGCCGCTGCTCATGCTGATGGACTTGAATGACACCGGGAAGAATATAAGATCTTTGTCATCTCCAAACTCTGAGAGGGGGAAGGTGATACGGTTTACCTTGTCCGCGTCAAGAGTGACATCGTGTGACACGGTCACACCCCTTGCGTTATTGGCCGGTACAAGGGTAAGTGTTATCTGTTTTATCTGTGCTTTTCCCGGATTTATATCAATCGCAATGGCATCGGGCAGGCTGTAAAGACGTATGTCTTTTGCGATTGTGACTTGCGGGGCACGAGCCGTGCGTATGGTGTAGTCAACGGCGAGTCCGCCTTTTTCGTCAAGTGCGGAAACTGATGTGGCTGACATTGATGTGCCTGAAACTTTCCACGTTGAGGGGTCAACCGCTGTTTTTTCAAGGGGAATGAACGGTGCGTCGGCAATTTCCACTTTCACCTCTGTGGCATCGTTGAAATCGCCTACTGTCGCGCCTATTTCCACAGATCCCTCGGCTATTCCGCGGAGCACGCCATGGGAGTCAATTGATGCCACGTCGTGCGATGAAAGTGTCCAGTTTATTCTTGCCGGATCATACAGATATGTTGTGCCGTTTGCCTCTGCGGTGACTTCCATGGGATATTCGCGGGTGCGGTCTATCAAAATCTGGGGTTTGATGCGTATCTGCGGCTGTGCCTGCATGATTGTGATCGGCTTGCTTGTCACCACGGTGCCTTTATATGTGGCTGTCAAGGTTGTTTCCATGACATTGCCGCCGGCAGAGAAAGTTTGTCCATCGCATGTGCCTGCCTGTTGCGGGCAACTTAGTACAACATCCTTAAGGTCATCATTTATAAGCGCGCCATATTTGTTGTATGCCAGAATGCGGGGCGTATATGAACTGAATACCGGGGCTTGAAGCATATAATCGTCAAACTCAATGCGTGCCACCTCGTTGTCCTGCGGAGCGGTGGAGTAGGCTATCATGCCGTTGGCAACAGCTCTTGGAGAGCCTTCGGTGGTTTTGTTTATGATGGCGTTGCCTACAAGCATCTCTGCGGAGCCGCCGGCATCGAAATTGGTCATATTGGTGCACCCATATGCCTTTGCTATGGTGCACATTACGGCGGTGGGACAGCCTGCGCTCTGTCCGTACGTAATGTCATAGCTTTTGTCAATTACAATGATGTAGAGCGTCTTGCCGGCGGCGTCCGTTCCGTAGCCTGTGCGTGAGTAGACCTGTGAATTGTAAGTCTCTGTCTCGTTGTATTTTGTCAGCTCGCCGTCAACCATCACTTGTGCGTTGCCACCCACCAGATTGCTGAATGTGACAGGCTGTCCTTGTGGGTTGATCCAGGAATAGTTGATGCTGACTTTGTCACCGGCTTTCAAAGTAGCCAAAGCGGTGGCTTTTGATCCGCGCCCCACAATGGCCAGATCGTAGTTGCCCAAGGTGCCGGCTCCGGCATTCTGCTTTATTTCTTTGACTGTAAAAGTCATATTGTCGCCTGCGCTCCATTTCTGGCCCTCATCCATTGTCAGGTATACTTCAGTTGCACATTCCGGAATGATCTTGAATGTCCATTTGCCGTTTTCCATAACCTGGTCACAGCAACGGAAAGTGCGGCTTGTGCCGTAGTGGGAGTTGAATATGTTCAGCTCTTCATCGCGGACAATCTTGTTGGTGGATATGATCTCAGTTGTTCCGGTGGCTTCAGAGGTCATGTAGCCTTTCCAAGTCCAGTTGTTGCCTGAATATGCGCGTTTGTCAGGTGTGACTCCCACAATGCCCGTATGCGCCGGACCACCGTTCCATTGGTCGGAATAGCAGTTTGTCTCAGTGATGATTTTGCCGTTGCGGAGATTTCCGTTATACGTCACTCCTATTAGCTGGTCACTGAACGGAGGCTGTCCGCCCACGCACCAGAAGTTGGCGTTGGCACCGGCAAGGGCAACGTGCCCGTCGTATGTCTGGCGTTTTGCCGCTGTCACAAGACTTTCGGTGCCATAGAGCCGGTCATTTGCCTGTGTTGTTTCTATGGAGTTGTAAGGGTTGGTGACGTCAATACGCAGCAGATTGACATTTAGCGGATAGCCCGGGAGGCGAAGACGTGTGTAATGTACCCCCGGACCCAGATCACGATCTATCAGAGTGCTGATGGAATATTCTTTCTCATTGATGGTCACGGAAACAGGGTCGGCGCTTAATACGCTTGGACAAGCCGCGCATAGAAGCAATGAAGCGAGTAATAGTTTTTTCATATCAAGTTTTTAAGGATTTTCAGAATGATGAGGTCGATATGCCTGATAATTCACGCAAAACTACAAAAAAAATGTGTCATCTGAATATAAAATTAGTTAAAAATGACATCAACGCATTTTTTGGTTTGGATTTAAACGGCTTCTTAAAATGAAGATACCGGTTGGATAGTGTCTTTTGGCGCATCATGTTGTTGTTTCAAGAGTATATATTTACAAAATGTGTGGTTAAGTGCATTTAAGTATGGCTTGATCGGCGATTTATTGATTTGACAGAGGTTCTCTCCCTGATTGATCAGCTTGTGAGAGAGATTGGAAATAACATTAAAAAGAGTATATAAATATTAAATAATGCTTAATGAATATTTTTTTCGTTATATCATGGGTCAAAAATGATAAAAAAAAATTAACTTTGTGCGATATGGAAAGCGGCAATTGTGCCGTGCTGAGAAATCATGTTCAGGACATATATTGTTAGGATATAATTCTGGATTTTCGATAATTCCTTATAAATCAAAATATAACATGAAATGCTATAAGCTTGTATCACCGTTTTTGCTTGGTCTGGCTATAACCATGGCCACCGGTGAATCATGGGCGCAGACAGATCATAGACCGGCCGTGCTTAATGTATTGAACCATTACATGCCCGGAACTACCGGCATAGGCCGGGTGACGGTCAGCAGTGTGAAAATCAACGATAAGGCACGAACCATCAATGTTGATTGTAATGGTAACGCAGCGTATATCCCATTTGATACAGAGAGCTATGCGGCATTTTGCGATGACGTGCGCAAAGAGCTTGGGCCTAAATATAAGAATTATACGGTAAATGTATATGCCGTTACAACCAACAAAGGGAAGGAGACAGGCCGGAAAGCACTTTCCCAACTTGTCCTTTTCTCGCCAAAGAAACTTGTGTCACCCTCTGAGAAAACGCAGTTTGTGAGAAATCATTCCGCACAGGCAGCCCCGAAAGGTCTTGACGGTAAAAATATAGCTTTATGGCAAAGCCACGGCTGGTATTTCGAACCCAAACTCAACCGGTGGGAGTGGCAGCGTGCACGTGTTCTGCAGACCGTCGAGGACCTCTACACCCAGAGCTATGTTATGCCATACCTGATGCCGATGCTTGAAAATGCCGGTGCCTATGTGATGAGCCCGCGTGAACGCGATGTGAACACTGTTGAACTTATTGTTGACGGTGACGGAGGTCTTGCAAAAGGTGACTATGTTGAGTCAGGAGCGTGGAAAGATGCCGGGGTTAAAGGATTCGGCTATGTTCAGGAAGAACTCCATGTTGGCGAGAATCCTTTTGCTGCGGGTACAGTACGCGCAACTGAATCAGGCAAAAAAGGCGGCAAAGCCACATGGAACGCCACTTTCCCGAAAGCCGGAGAATATGCCGTATATGTGTCATATGCCACATTGCCCAACAGCTCGGACGATGTCACATACCGCATCAATTCCTTGGCAGGATCCGATGACTTCACTATAAACCAGAAAATGGGCGGCGGCACATGGATCTATCTGGGCCATTTCCCCTTTCCCGAAGGTACACCTGAAAATCCGGTTGTTGAGCTTGATGCGTCACGGTCAGCAGGAGGGGCATTGGTGACGGCCGATGCCGTCAAGATTGGCGGTGGAATGGGTAACGTTGCCCGCATAGTGAAAGAACCGCTTGACAGCATTGATTATAAGTACGTGAAGAGCAACTATCCGCGGTTTGTTGAAGGTGCACGCTATTTCCTGCAATGGGCCGGCGCCCCGGATTCTGTTTACACACCTACGGGCAATGTGAATGACTATACGGATGATTACCGTTGCCGTGGTGACTGGGTGAACTGGCTTGCCGGAGGCTCCTCGGTGCTTCCGGACAGAGCCGGGCTCAATATTCCTGTCGATCTAAGTTTCGCCTTCCATTCTGACGCCGGAACGACATTGAATGATAGTATAATAGGCACGCTTGGAATTTATTGCACCGCGGGCGATAAATACGCCAACGGCACTGATCGCAGCGCCTCACGCGACTATACAAACCTTGTGATGACAAACATCGTCAATGATATACGCCGTGTGTATGAGCCTAACTGGACACGTCGCGGCATGTGGGATCAGAGCTATTATGAAGCGCGCGTTCCGGAAGTTCCCGCGATGCTCCTTGAGCTTCTCAGCCACCAGAACTTCGCAGACATGAAATACGGACTTGATCCGGAATTCCGTTTCCTCGTTTCGCGTGCCATATACAAAGGCATGCTCCAGTTCCTGGCACACCGTGACGGCCGCAACTACGTTGTAACACCGCTTGCACCACGTAGTTTTGCAATCAAAGAAGCCGGAAAAGACAGGTATCAGCTCAGTTGGAAACCCACGGTTGACTCTCTTGAAAGCACGGCAGTGGCCAAGTATTATCTTGTGCAGGAACGCATAGCCGATGGCGCTTTCCGGACACTGGCAAAGACAACAGATACATTCTATAACGTTGATGTCACTGACGGAGACATACATTCATACCGTATTGTTGCCGGAAACGACGGCGGTGTCTCATTCCCCGGCGAAGTGCTTGCCCTCTGCAACACCCCTCATGCCAAAGGAACAGTGAACGTTGTCAACGGCTTTACACGCGTGTCCGCTCCTGACTGGTTCGATTCCGGTGAGATTGCCGGATTCTATGACGAACGTGATGCCGGTGTGTCTGATGTGAAAGATATATCATACATAGGTCCTATGTTTGAATTCCGCCGTGATATACCGTGGATGGACGATGATGCTGCCGGGTTCGGAGCATCGCGCGCCATGTATGAGAACAAGGTCATAGCCGGCAATACACATGATTTTGTCGTTGTGCACGGTCAGGCCATTGCCGCTGCCGGATACTCGTTTGTATCGACAAGTGTCGATGCGTTTGTTGACGCCCCGGTAAGTGCTGACGAGCCTAAGATTGTGGATCTTATACTTGGCAAACAGAAAGAGATTGCCAAAGGACGCGGGGTCTTCGGCACAAAATACAAGACTTTCCCCGTTCCTTTGCAGCAGAAAATAACCGCGATGACAGCTGACGGCGCTGACTTCTTTGTCAGTGGTGCATTCGTTGCCACTGATCTGTGGGACAATCCGTTCTCAGACACGGAAACGGCCAAACGTGACCAGACCTTTGCCACTGACGTGCTGGGTTACCACTGGCGTGTGGGACAGGCATCCAAGACCGGCGAAGCCTATCAGGTCGCAACACGTTTCCGCCAGTTTACAGGTGGTGAGTATGATTTCAGCAACACGCCCAATGACGAGTGCTACGCCGTGGAGAGTCCTGATTCATTCTATGCCCCCAACAAAAAAGGTGCTACATTCATGCGTTACACAGAGAACAATCTTGTTGCCGGCACAGCATATGACAATGACGGTCTCTACCGCACCGTTGTCATAGGTTTCCCCTTTGAGACAATCAAAGGTGCCGACAGCCGTTGCTCACTCATGAAGCAAGTGCTTGATTTCCTTGATAACAAATAATCAATTATTAATATTACCTCAAAAAACATGAAAAGTTCAATCGATTGCTTTCTGCCTTATGCTTCGGCCGAACAGGTGAAAGCCACCGTTGAAGGCCTCCGCCAGAGTGCCTTGGTTGCAAAAATCTACCTTCTTGCCACAGATCCTGAGACAAAAGCTGTTGACGGTTGCGAAGTGCTTCACATTGACGCGCTCAACTCATCGTCAACCATGAAGAAGATTGCAAAAGCCGCAAGTGCTGAATTCATTCTTCTTTATACCAAATACAACAATCTTGTCATGGGCTATTTCGCACTTGATCGTTTTGTGCGTCTCGCCAATGACTCAAAAGCCGGAATGCTCTATGCAGACAGCTATACCGTTGTGGAGGGCAAAAAAGCCAACTCACCCGTTATAGACTATCAGTTCGGTTCACTGCGTGATGACTTCAATTTCGGCTCAGTGCTGTTCTTCAACACCGCTGATTTCAAGAAAGCCGCCGAGGGCATTGACACGGAATATACTGCCGCCGGTCTCTATGACCTGCGCCTGCGCATAAGCCGCATAGCTCCCATTGTGCATATCAACGAGTATCTTTACAGCGATGTGACCGTTGACAACCGTAAGAGCGGCGAAAAGATCTTTGATTATGTCGACCCCAAGAACCGCGGCGTCCAGATAGAAATGGAAAAGGCCTGCACGGCCCATCTGAAAGAAATAGGCGGTTATCTTGAGCCCAAATTCACTGAGATTGACTTCAATAAAGGCGATTTTGAATATGAGGCATCAGTAATCATTCCCGTAAGAAACCGCATCCGCACCATCCGCGACGCCATCCGCAGCGTGCTGGCGCAGAAAACAGATTTCCCCTTCAACCTCATTGTCATTGACAACCATTCCACCGACGGTACCACTGAGGCCATTGACGAGTTCAAGGATGATCCCCGTCTGGTGCACATCGTGCCAGAACGCGATGATCTTGGCATCGGCGGATGCTGGAATGCAGGTGTGCAGCATCCCAAGTGCGGAAAATTTGCCGTGCAGCTTGACAGCGATGATGTGTATGCCGATGAGAACACCCTCTCAAAGATGGTGAAAGCTTTCTATGATCAGAAGTGCGCCATGGTGGTCGGAACATATGAGCTGACAGACATAGACAAGAACCCCATTCCGCCCGGCGTCATAGACCATAAGGAGTGGACTCCCGAGAACGGACGCAACAATGCCCTGCGCATCAACGGTCTGGGCGCTCCGCGTGCATTCTATACACCCATGCTGCGTGAGATACACGTGCCCAATACAAGCTATGGCGAGGACTACGCTCTGGGTCTGGCATTCTCACGCCACCATCAGATTGGTCGTGTATATGACGTTGTATATCTTTGCCGCCGCTGGGAGGACAACTCCGATGCATCGCTCGACGTTGTGAAGATGAACAACAACAACCTATACAAAGACCGCATCCGTACCTGGGAACTTCAGGCACGTTGCGCAATGAACAAAAAATAACGTTTAAGTGACAGACAATGTGTTGACCGGCGCTGAAATGCTCCGGCCGACACATTGCATATATCAAAAACCATCTGAATACCAATGGCAGTATCATCAAAACAGATAAACGGCTTTATAGAGGAACAGCTGTCCGAATGGCCCATGGCCGCCGGAAATTTTGAAGCACTGAAAGGGGTGAAAGTCAAAGAACTTGACGTTGACGGCATGAAAGTGAAAGTGCAGTTCAACCCCGCGCGTATAGTTTCTTCGTCGGCGAAAGTCGATGCCAAAAGCCTTAAGGAACGCAAATGCTTTCTTTGCGGAGCAAATCGTCCGGACGTGCAGCGCGGAATAGAGTGGGGCGCTGATGACAGATATATTGTTCTCATAAATCCGTTCCCGATATTTCCGCGTCATCTCACCATCCCGGATCAGAGCCATGTTGACCAGCTTGTCTATGACCGCATAGAGGATATGATGGATCTTGCCGCCCAACTTGACGAATACACTGTGTTCTATAATGGTCCCAAATGCGGTGCTTCCGCACCTGACCATATGCATTTTCAGGCCGGAAACTCCGATTTTCTGACCATTGGTCAGGCGCTTGAGACTGCTGAGATGAAAGAGATAGCATCAGCACCCGGCGCTACTCTATACCTTGTGGATTCACTGCCCGTGAATGTATTTGTCATTGATGCCTCCAATCACCGTTCAGGAGCGGAACTGTTCAAACGTCTCTACAAGGCTATGCCCATAAAAGATGGTGAGACAGAGCCGATGATGAATCTGCTGTGCTATGCAACTCCTGCCGGTGAAAGACTGGTCGTTATTCCGCGTAAACGTCATCGCCCGTCGTTCTACGGCACTGAAGGTGAGGGATGCATGCTGCTCTCCCCGGCATCGGTTGATATGGGCGGAGTGTTCATCACGCCGCTTGAAAAAGACTTTGAGCGCATGGATGCAGAACTCATACGCACAATTTTCGCCGAGCTCTGCCTTGATAAAGAAGAGATCAGCGCCATAGCTGAAAAAATCTGATAAAGAAGCAATGGAACCCACAATTTCAGTCGGCATAGTTTCGGCACCGGCCATTGATGTTGTCTTCTACGGAGACTTCAATGTTGCCGGCACTGCTGTTTCCGGGCCTCAGACAGTATCCCTGTCTCCCGACGGCCGCATAGCATGGCAAGGCCGCACATACGATGTTCCCCTTACATTCACCCCGGCTGGCAAAGGAGATATCTTTGAGATAAAAGACGTCGTGATAGGAGTAAACTTCCACTGGGAGAGAAAAGAGAACCAGCGGTTCAGCGGCTCCGCCAGGTTTATTATCGAGGACGGTAAACTCACCATAGTGAATGTGCTCCCGGTAGAAGACTATCTGCTCAGTGTCATATCATCCGAGATGAGCGCCCATGCTTCGCTTGAGCTGCTGAAGGCCCATGCTGTCATTTCCCGTTCATGGCTGCTTGCCCAGATCAGGAAAAACAAAGCCTTGACTGACAGCGGCACAAAATATTCGGCCTGCACGCAGACCGATGATGAACGCATAAAATGGTATGATCGCGAGGACCACCTGAACTTTGATGTCTGCGCTGATGACCATTGTCAACGTTATCAGGGAGTAACACGTCAGTCCACTCCAAAAGTCGCGGAGGCGATAGCCGCTACCCGCGGTCAGGTGCTGATGTATGATGGCGAGCTTTGCGATGCCCGTTTCTCAAAATGCTGCGGCGGTGTGTTCGAGGAGTTTGAAAATTGCTGGGAACCCCGGCATTATGTCTATCTACGTGCCCGTCTTGATGATGTTGACGAGGAGAATTTCCCTGACCTGCACAATGAATACAATGCACAAAAGTGGATTGAAGGGCGTCCTGACGCTTTCTGCAACACATCAGATGCCGCCATTCTGAGCCAGGTGCTGAACAACTATGATCAGGAGACTACGGATTTCTACAGGTGGACGGTACATTACACACAGGATGAGATATCGGCGCTTGTGCGTGAAAGGTCAGGCATTGACTTCGGACAGATCATTGACCTGCAGCCTGTGGAGCGCGGCACCTCCGGACGTCTTGTGCGCATGCGTTTTGTGGGGACACGGCGCACAATGGTAATAGGCAAGGAACTTGAGATACGGCGCACGCTGTCAAAGAGTCACCTATACAGCTCGGCATTCACTGTTGAGCGCCACGATGTGGATCCGACTACCGGCGTACCCGCCGCATTCACACTGCGCGGCGCCGGCTGGGGACATGGCGTGGGCCTATGCCAGATAGGTGCAGCAGTGATGGGAGCACGCGGCTATGACTATGCATCCATCCTCAGGCATTATTTCCCTGATTCAACACTGGACAGGCTCTATTGAATGCCACCTGACAATAAACAACCTTGAAAATACAAACCAATCAGAATTAACGCAATAACAATGAAAAAAGCGACAACACGCAATCCATGGGCCTGGATTCCCACGCTCTATTTTGCACAAGGCATACCGTTCATCTTCATCAATATGGTGACAATGGTGCTCTTCACACAGTTGGGCATGAACAACACAGATGCCACTTTCTATACCGGCTGGCTCTATCTCCCCTGGGTAATCAAACCTTTCTGGGGCCCGATAGTTGACATTATCAAGACAAAACGTTGGTGGACAGTGTCCATGCAGCTCTGTGTAGCCATAGGCCTCGGTGCAATTGCTTTCACTCTGCCTCAGCCCGATGCTGCGGCGATCAGTGACAAGGTGCCCACAAGCATGTTCACTCTTTGCCTGTTTTTCTATTTTGTAACGGCATTCTGCTCGGCCACACATGACATAGCTTCCGACGGCTTCTATATGATAGCCCTCAACACAAATCAGCAGTCGCTGTTTGTGGGAATCCGTTCCACATTCTACCGTTGCGCAAGTGTGTTCGGTCAAGGCGGTCTTGTGATGATTGCCGGTTCACTCACAGCTGCTATCGGCGATGTCGCTGCCGCATGGTACTGGACAATTGTAGGATGCTCGGCATTCTTTGCCCTTGTGTTCCTCTATCACCTGTTCATCCTGCCTTATCCGGTCAATGACAAACCGGTGGGTGCCGATACCGGCGAGAAAAAGAGCATCGGTATGATCGGCCGTGAGTTTGCAGGCTCCTTTGTCACTTTCTTCAAAAAGAAATACGTATGGCTGGCCATCCTGTTCATGCTTCTCTACCGT
>JAUNPQ010000010.1:25399-41017 GCA_030536615.1 Bacteroidales bacterium
TTTCTTCAAAAAGAAATACGTATGGCTGGCCATCCTGTTCATGCTTCTCTACCGTCTCCCAGAGGCTCAGGTTGTCAAACTTTGTCAGGTATTCCTTCTCACTCCCGTCAATGAGGGCGGTCTGGGCATGACTCAGACAGAGGTAGGTTTTGCATATGGTGTCCTTGCCATCATCGGTCTCACCATCGGTGGTATCATCGGCGGTATATGCGCCGCACAGGGAGGCCTGCGCAAATGGATATGGCCTATGGCTCTGGCCACATCGCTCAATTGCGTGGCATACATCGTGCTCTCAAATGTGCAGCCTGATTATGCATTACTTTCAGGCAAAATCATAACCTGGTGCTGCATAATACTGGAACAGTTTGCCTACGGTTTCGGATTTACCGCATTTATGCTGTTCATGATGTATTTTGCCGAGGGCGAATACAAGACCTCGCACTATGCTATCTGCACCGCCTTTATGGCACTCGGCATGATGCTTCCCGGAATGGCTGCCGGCTGGATTCTGGAACGAGTGTTCGGCGGGTCCTACCAGCTGTTCTTCTTCTGGGTACTGGCTTGCAACATTGCCACATGGGGAGTGACATTCCTTGTGCGTCCGCATATCAATCCTGAATATGGTGCAAAGCGCAAAGAGAAGAAAACGGATGCGAAACTTGAAATGAAAGACTAACTGACATGAAAAAAATACTTTGCGTTATATTTGCTGCGGCGGTCACACTCTCAGGCTGGGCGCATGTCAAACCCGGCGTGGAAGTGCTCAGAGACGGAGGCTTCAAAGAACTTAAGGGCAAACGTGTCGGCCTGATCACCAATCCCACAGGTGTTGACAACACGCTCAAAAGCACGATTGACATACTGCATGAAGCCGACGGCGTTGAACTCAAGGCACTCTTCTCGCCCGAGCATGGTGTGCGCGGCGATGTGCACGCCGGAGACACTGTCAGCACTTATGTGGATCCTGCAACCGGGGTGACCGTCTATTCCGTATACGGAAAAACTAAAAAGCCCACTGCCGAGATGCTGAAAGACATTGACGTGCTTGTCTATGACATTCAGGACAACGGTTGCCGCTCATTCACATTCATCTCCACAATGGGGCTGGCCATGGAAGCATGCGCCGAGAACGGCAAGGAATTTATGGTGCTTGACCGCCCGAATCCGGTTGGCGGAAACAAGGTGGAGGGCAATCTGACAGAGGATGACTGTATCTCTTTTGTCTCACAGTTCAAGATACCCTATCTCTATGGACTCACCCCCGGCGAACTTGCCACACTGCTCAATGAAGAAGGTATGCTTAAAGACGGCAAGAAAGTGAAACTCAGTGTAGTGCCAATGGATGGTTATAGCCGCAATATGACCTTTGCCGATACAAAAATGCCCTGGGTATCACCGTCACCGCATATTCCCAACCCGGATGCCGCCCTATATTATCCCGTATCCGGTATTCTGGGCGAGCTCTATTACATGAGTATAGGAGTGGGTTACCCCCTGCCGTTCAAACTCTTTGCCGCAGACTGGATTGACGCGCAGAAACTGTCGCAGCGTCTCAACGCTCTGGAACTTCCCGGTTTGAAATTCCGGCCCATATACATCAAGCCGTTCTATTCAGTCGGAAAAGACAAACACCTGCAGGGAGTGGAAGTATATATCACTGACAAGGATGACGCTCCCCTTTCCCTGACGCAGTTCTATGTGATGCAGGAACTTGCCGACATGTATCCTGACAAGGCCGTGTTCAAGGAAGGCAACGCCGATCCGAAACGTTTCAGCATGTTTGACAAAGTCAGCGGCAGCAAAAAGATACGTGAGCTGTTCAGCCGCAATCATAAAGTGGCCGACATTGCCGATTACTGGAACAAGGACGCTGAGGCCTTCAAGACAAAATCAGCAAAATACCACCTGTATAAAAAGTAAGCTTTTTAAACGCTATAACCGTGAATCACGAAGTATTCCTCAAGGAAATCAAAAAATTCGTTGACAAGGAACGGATATATACCGATGAACTCCGATGCCTTGCGTGGGGAACCGATGCCGGGTTCTACCGGCTCATACCCAAGATAGTTATCCGTGCAAAAGACCGCGATGAAGTGTCCCGGCTGCTGAAAACAGCCAACGCGACCAATGTGCCGGTCACATTCCGTGCAGCCGGAACAAGTCTGAGTGGTCAGGCCATCAGTGACAGTGTCCTGATTGTTGCCGGAAAGAACTGGGAGAACTATGAGATTTCCGAGGATGCCTCAATGATAACATTGCAGCCGGGAATAATCGGCGAGCGTGTCAATGAGCTTCTGCGTCCTTACGGACGATATTTTACCCCTGATCCGGCCTCAAAAAGGTCTGCGATGGTCGGAGGCATAGTGATCAACAATGCCTCCGGCATGAACTGCGGCACACACGCCAATTCCGACCATGTGCTGCAGTCCATGCAGATTGTTCTGGCCGACGGGTCGGTGCTTGACACCGGCGATCCGCGTTCGCGCGAGGAATTTGCCCTGAGCCATCCCGAACTCCTTTCCGAGATTGAGAACATCCGCGAGGAAATCCGCAATGATGACGAACTATATCGCCTCATTGAGTATAAATACTCCATCAAGAATGTCACGGGCCTGAACCTGCGGCCATTCATCTCCTTTGACAATCCTTTCGACATAATAGCCCACTGCATGGTTGGCAGCGAAGGGACACTCGGCTTCATGGCGTCGGCAACATTCACCACTGCGCCCATAAAACCGTTTGTGGCAAGCGCCATGCTCTATTTCCATGAGATGGAGGAAGCCTGCAGGGTTGTAGTAGCCCTCAAGAAAAGCGGTCTTGTGGACAGCTGCGAGATGCTTGATAAAAAGTCACTTGCATCAGTCAATGACCCCACGGGACATGCTCTGACTGCATTGCTTCTTGATACAAAGGCCGATACACAGCAGCAGCTTAACGAGCAGATACATGGCATCAAAGCCATTCTGGCTGAATTCCGGCTGTTCAAGCCTGAAGTTGTTTTCACTTCAGATCCTGAAGTATACGGACCCTGGTGGGCAATACGTTCAGGGATCTTCCCTGCTGTGGGAGGCACAAGGCCTCCGGGCACCACGGCGCTCATCGAGGACATAGCGTTCCACATCGACGATCTTCCCAAAGCCACATCAGAACTTGCGCAGTTGCTTGTTGATTGCGGGTATGATGACGCCTGCATCTACGGGCATGCGCTTGAGGGTAACTATCATTTTGTGATTGCTCAGGGTTTTGAGACACAGGAGGACATAGACAAGTACAAGCACCTTATGCTTGAAATAGAGAAACTTGTTGTGGACCGCTACCATGGTTCCTTGAAAGCCGAGCATGGCACAGGGCGCAACATGGCACCATTTGTAGAGAAAGAATGGGGTTCAAAGGCCTATGAACTGATGCGACGGCTGAAAAATGCCATGGATCCCCACGGAATCCTCAACCCCGGCGTGATTTTCAATGATGATCCCGAGTGCTACATAAAGGGCATGAAACACCTGCCGCTGACAAACAGCCATGTGGACAAATGCATAGAATGCGGATTCTGTGAGGTTAACTGCGTGTCATGCGGATTCACTCTGTCGGCACGCCAGCGCATAGTGACACAGCGAGAGATATCCTATCTGCGCGAAGGCAATCTCAACCCCGAACGTCGCAGACGTCTTGAGCAGCAGTTCAAGTATTACGGGAACCAGACCTGTGCCGGCGACGGATTGTGCTCAACCTCATGCCCCATGCATATCAATACTGCTGACCTTATCCATGACCTGCGTCAGGTAGCACTTCCACCCACATCTCTTGGTTACAAGACCGGCAAATGGGCCGCCGCACATCTGGCAGGCATTGAGAAAACCCTACGTCCTGCGCTTGCCGTGGCCAACGGCGTCCGTGCTGTTATTGGCGACAAGGCCGTCAACGCCATAGGCAGGACATTGAACCATGTCGGTATGCCATTGTGGTCAAGCGCACTGCCCAAACCTGCCGATGTGAAGGTGACACAGCCGCAGCTTCCGCGTCGGGTTGTATATTTCCCGTCATGCATAAACCAGACAATGGGTCCATCGTCTGAGAAAGGACAGAAACCTGAAAGTCTTGTGCAGCTGATGACTCGCCTGTGCAACAAAGCAGGTTATGAAGTGGTATTCCCTGAAAACATGCAGAAACTGTGCTGCGGTATGATATGGGAGAGCAAGGGCATGCCTGATATTGCCGATGCCAAGACCGCCGAACTTGAAAAAGCATTGCTTGAGGCCAGTGACAACGGCCGCATTCCGGTGCTCTGTGACCAAAGTCCCTGCCTGCACCGCATGCGTGACCACATATCATCAATGAAACTTTACGAGCCGGCGGAATTTATTGACAAATTCCTTGTCCCATACCTTGATTTTAAACCTATAGACGAGACCGTTGCGGTGCACATAACATGTTCGTCGCGCCGCATGGGCCTGGCGTCAACCATAATCGGTCTGGCATCAAAATGCTCGCGCAACGTTATAGTTCCCAGCGAGGTGGGCTGTTGCGGGTTTGCCGGTGACAAAGGCTTCATGATTCCGAAACTGAATGCATGGGCACTGCGCAAACTCAAACCGCAGCTGAGTGTTGCCGGTGTGACACGCGGATTCTCAAACTCACGCACATGTGAGATCGGGCTGACTACAAACAGCGGGGTTGTCTACAAATCAATAGCATACCTTGTTGATGAAGTCACCACGCCTAAGTCAATCAGCTGACAAAGAGAACCATCACTACAAAATCATAATCATATGAATCATATAGACAGACAGCGCCCCCAGAGACTGCTCGCCCTTGACATTCTCCGCGGCATAACAATTGCCGGGATGATTCTTGTCAATAATCCGGGATCGTGGGGACATATATATGCCCCGTTGGAACATGCCCAATGGAACGGCCTCACGCCTACAGATCTTGTTTTCCCGTTCTTCATGTTCATTATGGGTGTGTCCACCTATTTTTCCATGAGAAAATACGACTTCCATCTGACGGGAAAAGCATTCTGGAAAATACTGCGGCGCACAATAGTCATCTTCGCAATCGGCCTCGGCATAGCTTGGCTGGCACGGTTCATGCGCGGCATGGCTGATGATAGTGTCACTTTCTGGCAGGCGGTGATGAATTTTGACCAGATCCGCATACTCGGTGTGATGCCACGTTTGGCGCTGTGCTACGGCATAGGCTCAGTCATCGCACTTGTTATAAGACGCAAGGCACTGCCATGGGTGATAGCATCCATACTGATTATCTATGCAATAATATTACTCAGTGGCGACGGTTTTGCCTTTGCCTCGCACAACATAATCGCGCGTGTTGACACCGCTGTTCTTGGTCCGGACCATATGTATGCGGATACCGTTGACGGTGTTACCCTTAAATTCGACCCCGAGGGATTGCTCTCCACACTGCCGTCAATTGCGCATATGCTCATTGGCTTCTGTTGCGGTGCCATGATATTGTCTGTCAAAGACAACAACCTGCGCATAAACAAGCTGTTCATTGTGGGCACAATACTGACCTTTGCTGGATTCCTGCTTGACTTCGGCATGCCCATCAACAAAAAAATATGGTCACCCACATTTGTGCTGACCACCTGCGGACTTGCATCGTCATTCCTTGGCCTGCTGATATGGATCATAGACATCAAAGGCTATAAGCGCTGGTGCCGTTTCTTTGAGGCATACGGCGTCAATCCGCTGTTCATGTATGTGTTCGGAGGTGTTCTGAGCATAGTCATATCCAACATCCATGTCCCTTACGCTGCCGCGCAGACGGGCATGACAACCGTCAAGGGCTGGCTTTATCAGGCAATCATGATTCCGGTTGCGGACGGAAACGAGACGTTGGCCTCATTGTTGTTCGCCATCCTGTTTGTGACGGCCACATGGTGTGTGGGCTATATACTGTATAAAAATAAAATATATATCAAGATATGAAACTAATTGCAGATTGTGGAAGCACCAAAATAGACTGGTGCCTCATTGAGAATGGAAAAGTAGTAAAACAGGTGTTCACCACCGGCATGAACGCTGTCATGCTCACTGAGGAGGAGATGGCCCAGCGCATAGCCTCCGAACTGATGCCTGAACTGGGCGATGCTGCCGGCATAGAAGCCGTGTACTTCTATGGCGCAGGTTGCATAAGTGAGGAGGTTTGCGCCAATGTGGCCGCCGCCATACGCCAGAGCATCCCCGCTCCGGTGATTGAAGTGCACACAGACCTTCTTGCCGCCGCCCGCGCATTGTGCGGACATGAAGCAGGAATTGCATGCATACTTGGTACAGGCTCAAATTCATGCTACTACGATGGCGAGGAAATATGCGACAATGTGTCACCTCTCGGCTACATACTTGGTGATGAAGGCTCAGGCGCCGTGCTTGGAAAGATTATGCTCGGTGACATCCTCAAGAACCAGCTTCCTGAGGACCTCTGCCAGAAATTCCTAAGCCAGTACAACCTTGACCGCATGACAATCATACGTCGTGTCTACAAAGAACCGCAGGGCAACCGCTTCCTTGCCTCAGTGACACCGTTCCTGATCCAGAACATAGATCGTCCTGAAATCCATGCTCTGGTTGTAAACTCATTCAAGAGTTTCTTTGTACGCAATATCCAGCAGTATAAAGGCTACAACGAGCTCAAAGTCAATTTCATCGGCTCAATAGCATTCTATTACAAAGAAGTTCTTGCTCAGGCTGCTGCCGAGTGCGGATGCACCATCGGTACAATCATAAAGAGTCCTATGGAAGGCCTCATCGCGTTCCACGCATAAAAATGCACCAAAACCTAAAACATCACAGATCATGGCATTTGTAAAGATAAGCGAGCAGTCGTCGCTTTATAACGACTTGGAGAAAAAAAGCATAGGCGAAATACTTCGTGACATCAACAACGAGGACAAGAAAGTTGCCTTTGCCGTTGAGAAAGCAATTCCCCAGATAGAAAAACTTGTTTCAGAGATTGTTCCCCGCATGAAACGCGGCGGTCGCATCTTCTATATGGGCGCCGGGACATCGGGACGCCTCGGCGTGCTTGACGCAAGTGAGATACCCCCCACATTCGGTATGGACCCCTCATGGGTAATAGGACTTATTGCCGGTGGAGACATTGCTCTGCGCAACCCCGTGGAGAATGCCGAGGACGATACCAACCAGGGATGGGCTGACCTGCAGCAGTTCAACATCAACGATAAAGACACGGTGATAGGCATCGCTGCTTCAGGAACAACACCTTATGTCATCGGAGCTATTGAAGAGGCACGCCGCCACGGCATTCTCACCGCCGCAATAACCTCGAATCCTGACGCTCCGGTGAGTCATGCCGCCGATATAGCCATTGAGATGATCGTCGGTCCGGAATATGTCACAGGCAGCTCACGCATGAAATCAGGAACAGGTCAGAAAATGATATGCAACATGATCACGACATCCGTCATGATACAGATGGGACGTGTCAAGGGCAACAAAATGGTCAACATGCAACTCTCAAACGCAAAGCTCGTTGACCGTGGTACACGCATGGTCATTGAAGAACTCGGTCTGCCCTATGATGAGGCCAAACGTCTGCTGCTGCTCCACGGCTCTGTGAAAAATGCCGTTGACGCATATCGTGCGGAAAAATAAAATCGGAGACCATGCGCAGATTCTCATTGTTTATTATAGCTGTCGTTTCTGCTCTTGCCGCAATGGCGGCAGTTACTGACGCGCAGCTTGTGGAGATCCAGAAACAGCGGGGGTACACCGAACTCTGGGGCCAGCGTGCCACATTGTTCAACACCCTTGGCTGTGACTCCACAGACATCGTTATGTTTGGAAACTCACTCACACATGGCGATGAATGGCATGAACTCTTCAATGACCACCGCATCCTGAACCGTGGTATAAACGGAGACGTGGTCCAGGGCCTGATAGACAGACTGGATTGCATTGTTGACGGGCATCCGGCAAAGATTTTTCTTCTCATCGGCGCCAACGATGTCAGCCATAATCTCACGGCAGACTCAATAGCCACGGCCATAGGAGGTCTGATTGAGCAGATACGCCGGCGCAGCCCCGGATCACGCCTGTATGTACAGTCACTTCTGCCCATAAACAACAAGGACTTCAACCGCTATAAAGCCATGGCAGGCAAAGAGCAGGTGATACGTGATGTCAACATTCTTCTTGAGCCTATTGCCCGTGCAAACGGCGCCACATGGATAAATGTCCACGATGCGCTTGTGGATCAGGATGGTAATCTGCGTGCAGACCTCACAAACGACGGCTTGCACCTGCTTGGCCAGGGATACCTGATATGGCGTGAAAAACTCCTTCCATACATCAACGAATGAACAAAGTCCGCTTCCTCGCCGCCGGTCTGTTGACAATGGGCGCCGCAATTTCTGCGCCGGCCTTCCCGGTCTCAGGCACAGACACGTTGCTCACAGAGGGCCAGTTTGCTGATGCAGCAAGCCATCATGAGCTGACGGATACAACCGTGGTCCGACGTCATCAGTCTGTGGGGCTTGTGCTTAGCGGCGGAGGAGCCAAGGGCATAGCGCATATAGGTGTTATAAAAGCCCTTGAGGACAACGAAATACCCATTGACTACATTGCCGGGACTTCAATGGGCGCCATTGTCGGTGCATTCTACGCCATGGGTTACACCCCCGAGGAGATGCTGCAGCTCATCAAGAGCCGTGAGTTCTCATACTGGAGCACAGGGCAGATAGATCCGTCTATGGTATACTATTTCACCCGAAGGCGTCCAACGCCGGCCCTTTTCCACATTCCCGTGGCACGTAAGGCCGCTGCTGACTCCACAAACGCCGTGCCTGCATCAATCATTAATCCAAACCCCATGAGTTTCGGCTTCATGGAGCTGTTCTCTCCCTTCAATGCCCAATGCGGAGGCGATTTCAACAAACTTTTTGTCCCTTTCCGATGCGTGGCAAGCGATGTCGAGGGTCAGCATAAAGTGGTGCATTCCAAAGGACCTTTGGGCGATGCCGTGCGTTCATCCATGTCATTTCCGATAGTGTTCCAGCCCATCAGGATGAACGGTGCGCTTCTCTATGACGGTGGCATTTATGACAATTTCCCTTTTGACGTGATGACGGCTGATTTTGCCCCGGACATAATGATCGGCGTTGATGTCAGCACTCCGACCACAGGGCCGCAGACATCGCTTTTTGATCAGGTGGACAATCTTGTCACGCGCCAGCAGAGTTATGACCTTCCTGCCGACAAAGGCATCCGCGTTCGCGTGGATCTGCATCGTTTCGGGCTTCTTGACTTCCCTAAAGCCCAGGCCATCTATACCATAGGCTATAACCGGGCCATTGAAATGATGGACTCAATCAAAAGCCGTGTCCAAGCGCGTCGCCCGGCATTGACAGTGAACACAGCACGCGGTGCTTTTCGTTGCGCCACCCCATATCTGAGGTTTGACTCACTGTCTGTGACAGGTGCTTCTGAATCCCAGAACCGTTATATAGCCCATATGTTCCGGCCACGGCATGACGCCGACACATTTGGCATTGACAAGGCGCGGCAAGCATTCTATCGTGCATTGTCACCCGGGAGACTCAGCGAACTCAACCCACAGGCCGTCTACAATCCCTCATCGGGTCTCTTTACCCTCAATCTACGGGCCATTCCCAAGGAAAACTTCAACATTGGAGTGGGCGGTTACATAACATCATCCACAAGCAGCTATCTCTTTTTCTCCGCCGGCTACCGCACATTGTCTTTTTCATCAGTCAGTGCCAATGTAAACGGATGGATTGGCCAGAGTTTTATGGGCGCGACACTCAATGCCACCCTCAACCTTGCAACCCGCATTCCATCGTCAATAGGATTCTCTGCAGTGGCGGACAGACAGAAATTCTATGAGAGCGACCAACTGTTTTTCCAGGACAAGATGCCCTCATTCATTGTCAACAGAGAACTTTACGGACGTGTAGACTATACGTTGGCAGCCGGTGGACGCGGAAAAGTTGCCTTCGGGTTGGGTTGGGGACATCTGGCCGATTCGTTCTATCCTGACAACTATGATGTGTCATACAAATCACACCGTGATGACACGGAATACAATCTGGGTCAGTTCCGTGTGTCCTACACCGGGAGCACCCTTGACAATGAGATGTTTCCCTGTGCAGGCTCATCATATGCCTTCACGGCTATGGGCGTAACGGGAAATATGGATTACAAAGCCCACAAAGACAGTCCTGCGGAAACAGGCTACACCGAGCATCCGCGGTGGGTGCAGATGGAGAGCGTCACCCGCAATTACCTGGATCTTTCGCGGCATTTCAGTCTGGGATTGGAATCAGATGTGCTGCTGTCAACACGAAAACTGTCAGCCAACTACAATGCCACTCTGGTCAACGCTCCGGCGTTCTACCCCACCGCGGCGGCCTATAACTCATTCAATCCGGCAATGCGTGCAAACAGCTTTGCTGCCGTTTCCGCCATACCTATATACAAATACAACAGCAACCTTTCCGCACGCCTGCACCTGAACTGCTTTCTGCCGGTGCGACCCATAAAAGAAGCTGAAGACGGAGCGGCACGTTGGGGAAAATGGTTCTCCACGCCACGTTTCTTCGGCGAGTTTGACGTGTGCTACACGCTTCCGTTTGCCACTGTCTCCGCATATGTCAATTATGCCTCCGCAGGTTCACGCCCATGGAATTTCGGTATCTCACTGGGTGTATTCATTCTCCCGCCAAAATTTCTGCGATGAAGATGACAATCCGACTGATATGCACTCTGATGGCTTGCATTGCTTTTGTGCCATTGCCCGGCCATGCATGCACATCGCTGGTTGCCTCTCCTATGGCCACGGCATCAGGAAAAGCAATGCTGTGGAAACATCGTGATACGTCAGCTCCGGGAAATTTCATAGAGCGTGTTGAACCCGCTCATCCCGGAGATATACCATATGTGGCGCTCTTCAACGACGGTGATTCACTTCTTGCCGAGGCATGGGCCGGAATGAACGCAGAGGGCTTCGCCGTGATGAACACGGCATCATACAATCTGGCTCCTGACACGGCGCTTGTCCGTGACCGGGAAGGCATTGTCATGGCACGTGCACTCGCTCTATGCCGTACGGTTGACGATTTCCGGGATTTGCTTGACAGCCTCCCCCGGCCCATGGGCGTGCAGGCAAACTTCGGAGTGATTGATGCAGCAGGCAATGCTGCGTATTTCGAGACAAATGACAACGGATATACCATATTCAACATCGGCGGTAACGGCAATCCTACGGCGCTTATACGCACAAATTTCTCGGTATCAGGCAATGACTCCACCGGAATGGGGTATATACGCTATGAAAATGCAAGCCATCTTCTCCGAAGCCATATTGACAGCCGGCATCTTACTCCGGCATTGTGTTTGGATACCGTCTCATGCTCGTTTTATCACAGTATGTACGGACGTGATATTCTTGCTGACACAGCTGCACACTGGGCTGTGGATCAGGATTTCATCCCACGCCATTCTTCAACGGCGTCAATTGCCGTTGAGGGTAATGTAATGACTGTGAGGCTTGGATATCCCCCTGTTGCGCGCACCTATACAGTGACCATTGACAGTATACCGGAGGAAGTACGCCCTCTATTGCCCGGCTTCCGGAGTGTTGCCGGGGTCCGTTCCGCAGAGCTTAAAAAACTTGTATTCCCTGTAAAACGGGGGAGCGGCCAGCGTTACATTGACCTTGATTATCTGCGTAAAAACAATCATTATCGTTGAGCCATGTCAAGCATGCTTACCACAATCATATTACTGATTATTTCAAACATCTTCATGACCATAGCATGGTACGGACACCTGAAACTTCAGGCAACAGGCGTTTCATCATCGTGGCCGTTATGGGTTGTAATACTGTTTTCATGGGCCATTGCACTATGCGAATATTGTTTCATGGTTCCTGCCAATCGCATCGGCTATGCCGGAAATGGAGGTCCGTTCAGTCTTATGCAGCTTAAAGTGATCCAGGAAGCTGTCACTTTGATAGTGTTCACCGTTTTCACCATGTTTGTGTTTGGAAATGAATCACTGCGTTGGAACCATGTATGCGCATTTATCTTGCTTGTAGGTGCTGTATTCCTTGTGTTCATGGATAAATGATATTATTTTAAGATATATTAATTATATTTATACGTTATTATATAAATATATGTTTATATGTCCGATTATTAATGATAACTTTGGTCCTAAAATAACTTTGAAATCTTGACATCTGTAGGCAAATCCTGAGACTTGGAGGCCTTTTTGCTATGCATACCAGTTAAAAATCATCATATCCTTAAGCAATGAAAAAGACATACAGGCTTTTTTTGGCGGCAGCCATAGCCGCTTGTACGGGTGTATCTGACGCTCAGGCATGGAACGCCTGGGGTTGGGATACAGGCGGTCTGGCTACCACGTGTCTGCGTTGGGACCGCTATTCCGACGCCAACAACGTGACATATCGTGTGTACCGCGACAATATAGAAGTTGGCAGCAACATCATGCGTTGCCAGTTTCTGGACACCGGTGTGACGCAGGGCACACATACATACAAAGTCCAGGCTATCAAATGGGGAAGTGTTGTTGAGGAAAAGACATTCACAGTGAGCATGGGCGCACGTGATTTCAATCGTCCTTTGCTTTCTCTTGACGTGGAGTATGAGGTGACATTCGACGAACTTATGGAAGACGGCATCAACGTTACCGGCTATTCCATCACTTCGGCAGGTTCCTCATCAGCCGGGACAGCCACCAAAGTCAACGGAAAAGGATGGGTGAACCACACCGGCAACTACAACATCTCACTTTCAGGCTGGAAGAATATGGGACGCACATCCGACGGCTATAACAGTCAGTTCCGCACCTACAGCCATTGGCCAAGTTCTTCTGAGAACGACTATATCCTTGACGGGAACCGTTATCTGTGGCTCCGTGACCTCAAACGCTTCACCATCAGGAATGACACACGTCTCTCCGGTGACACATGGGCATCAGAGGCCTCCTATCCCTGGGCAGCTCATGGTTACAGCTGGCGTGCCGCCGACCCCAACAACCAGACCATAGGCGGCTATGAGCGTTGCTGGTATATAGCCGTGCGTGAGCCGGCAAGTTCTATCTCGGACAACCTCGCCGAGAATCAGCCCTATACATCCGGAAAATATGGCGTGCTGTGTGTATGGGGTCCGGATAATGCCGGCCACCGCCCCTATGGAGGCGCACCGTTCTTCCTCTCATATGATCAGTTCTATGCCTATTATCCTGACCGCAACGGTGCTAACACCATTTGCGAGGATGATTTCCCCAAACCGTCATCGAATGAATCAGGATGGTCATGGAGTTCAGACAACTCCTACGGTCTTGCCATGAGCGAGGATGGCCGCAGCTACATACACCGCACCGGTGACAAATACAGTGCCGAGACTCCCAACAAAGACAGCCACTGGGCCATACATCCCATCACCGAGGCCGGATCACAGCACATGTGGTCTCCGTCACGTTCGGCAAAGAACGGCTATATGCAGAGCACATGGTTCAACATGTCATCGCGTACTCCCGGCCGTCGTTGCGACCTTCCAAATGTAAAAGGAAACCTGCAGCACTCAGGCACAGGCTACAATCAGCCCGGTGATCAGAACGGCGCACAGGACTATGCATGGCTGTGGGTGGTACCCAAATACGGAAATTCCACAAATGCCATAAACATACGCCGCCAGCGCATCCAGAATAATCTTGTGGCCGGCTATAACCGTATCAATCTTGCCGGTTTCAGCGCACTTGGAGGTCTGAAGATATCACAGAGCTATATTATCCCTATGGCCGGCTATCAGCGCGAGGATGTCTTTGTACAGCTCAAACAGCTTGATCAGGACATCGAGGCAATTGCTCCACTTTATTATATAGGTCATAACCGTCTGAAAAACATGCCATATAGCCCGGATAACGTCTCTACAGCCGGAGCTGCATGGGAACAAAACGTCACCCTCTCAGACGTGCAGGCCATTGATCTCGGCAAGGACGTGCGCACTATGGCCGGCGGCTGCACTTTTGAATTCAGAGGTCAGCGCTATCTTGTTCTCCCCACAACACGTCTCGAAGGCCTGAACCGTGGTGACTTCTCAATATATCGTCTTGATATAGATGATAATGCCGGAACACTCAACCCCGTTCCCGTATATGATTACAAGGCGCAGAAGGACGGAGCAAATCAGGCATACCGTGCCGAGTATGACAATCAGCACCGTGTGTTCTTCAAGGCATATTCATTTGACAATGAGGTGCAGATTTACAGCTATATGCCCGGACGTCAGATACGCATGTATACCCTCCATCCCTATGAGATGGGCGCGTCAACACCGCATGTGGGAGTAAGCCCCAACTATCGCAACCATCCGGACAGCTACCGCAATGCTGGATGGAACGGCCCGTCAACAACATGGAATGGCGTATATCAGGACTTCAACGCGTTCAAAGCCACAGGATGGTGGGATGAGCCTGCCTCAAGAGGCCGTTGGGACGATTCATGGAACTCATGGAATGACACCGAGAAAGACGGGTGGTACATATGGAAATACAATGTGGGATGGTATCACAACGGAAACTGGGTGGCCGGTGACACCTATAAGGACCGCAATGACAATCGTTCCTACACGTTGGAGGACAACACACTTGGACGTGAGAATTTCAGCCTCACGGTTCAGCCGATATACCGTCGTCGCCATCAGGGCCAGTATGAACAGGTACTTGGTCCGCAGACCCAGGCCGTGGGCAACTTTGAATATTCGCCGGTGGCTCCTCAGCCGTCTGTAAAGATTTATCAGGGTTCAGGTGAAACAGAAGGTGTTTACCGCATAGACTTATCTTTCAACCGTGTATATTCATCCGCCCAGAATTCAAACGGTGACTGGTACGACCTGCATCCCACACGCTATGAAGTCTCGATAGGCCCCAAAGGACAAGGTCAGGACAATGGCACATGTTGGCCGCCGGTGACAACGCAGTCAAACTATCCGGATATCAACGGCAAGGCCCTTGTGCATGTGGGGTGGAACAACACCGGCGATAAGGGCTGGCATTCAGTGCTGACAGGAAACTCCGGTACATGGGTCAATATTCAGGGCGATTACAACTTCAACGACTGGAAAATGACTCACGGACAGGCCACAGGCACCACTTCGGAGTCTGATTCACAGCAGTCGGTTCTCACGTTCTTTGTCAAGAAAGACGAAGTGAACTGGAATCCCATGGAGGTCACATACCATGTAAAAGCATGTTATGGCGGTGACAACTGGAGCAATGGTGATGTAGCCAAGGTTGCAACAGGCTCAGTGACGCCCTCATATATTGATCTGAACACTACAGGCGTAGATGATATTGCTGCAGATGAGAGCAGTGAGGATGCTGTCTACTATAATCTTCAGGGAGTGCGCGTGAATCCCCTCAACCTTCAGCCGGGCGTATACGTGCGTCGTACTGCCGAGGGTGCCCGCAAAGTTTACATAAACTGATTTTACAAGTTTTTATTGTAAATAACTGTCACATAAACGCCCGGCATGATGCATCGAATTTCATGCCGGGCGTTTTATTACATAATCCGTGGTTTACT
>JAUNPQ010000011.1:0-6877 GCA_030536615.1 Bacteroidales bacterium
GAACCTGAGAGTGATATTCTTGGGTTTATGGAGGAACAGCCAATTATGATTGATGCCAGGTCATTAGCCTTCATTGAAAATCCTAATATTGAAGAGGAGGAGATATTCGAAGGCTCCGATGAAACAGAACTTGAAGAAGATGGAACTCAGGAAAAATCGGAAGAAGCACATTTAAATACAATTGAATCTCCAAATCCTATGACATCCATTACAGAAAACTCTTACTCAGAAGATTTGGGTATTGAATCACAAGAGGATAGGTTTGACAGTCTTTATCCTGAGCGAGCGAGTATAAACATTCTACTTGGCAAAAGTGGTTCCATCGATGTTGTTTTTGAGCCCAATAACACCTTAAAAGTTTCCCATCCAAACATGGGAATAATAGGGACTATGGGTACTGGTAAAACACAGCTGGCCAGATCTATAATAGCACAGTTCTCCAAGGAGAATAGACATAATATAGATAAGTATCCCATCGGTTTTTTGGTGTTCGATTATAAGGGAGATTATCGCGACCAGGAATTCCTAACGGCGGTCAATGGGGACGCTTATCGCTTCAATTATCCATTTAATCCTTTGAGGCTAGTTGTAACTGAATCCATAGAAGGCATGAATTACCGCTGATCGAATAAGCGATTCACTTGCTAAAGCCTATGGTCTGGGACTAAAACAACAAGCTAATATTAAGAAAGTTATCATTGAAACTTATGCAGACTTTGGGATTACAAGAGATTCTTCGACTTGGGGTACAGTCCCTCCGACAATGGAAAATGTAATTGCAAAATATTTCGAGACATATGACGCTAATGATAAGTCTTATGCTCTGTTTGATAAGTTGCAGGATTATACCATATTCTCTCCTGATAACTCAAACTGTGTGTCTTTGTTTGAGTGGCTAGATCGTGTAAGAGTAATAGATCTTACAATGTATCCTGACGATACCAAAAAAGTAATTGTCTCTCTCATCCTAGATCTATTCTATGCAGAAATGCAACAATTGGGTGGAAGTAAACAAGAACAAGGATTTCGGCAGTTACGTGCTATGATAATGGTCGACGAAGCTCATCAGTTTCTAAAAAGGGACTTTAATTCCCTAAGAAAGATAATAAGTGAAGGACGTATGTTTGGGGTGGGTATGATTCTCTCGACTCAAAATGTCGGAGATTTTAAAACCTCTCAGGAAGATTATACACAATTCATTCTTAGTTGGATGATTCATCATGTTGCCAATGTCAATAATAGTGAACTTGCTTCTATTTTTGGAGCAGGTAACCCACACCTGGAAAAGTTCCGAAACTTTATCAGCAAAGCGAAAATATTTGAAAGCGTATGCAAAATAGGGAACTCTGTCACATCTGTCCACGACCTTCCTTTCTTCGAACTGATGCAATTAGATAATCGTTTTAAGAAAGATGAATAAATTTTGTCAAAATGAATGATCAAATCAATCTGTAAATTCATTATTAGATTTAAAATGGGGTCCATATTTGTTTTTTGAATAGCTGCATTCCATCGCTTTTAATTACAAAATATGATTGTCTATATCATATCGGATTTGCATAACTCTTTGAAAAACACACGTTTTAAGCTTCTTCAACGAGGACGAATATTAAAGCATAAAATCACACTCAAACAGCTAATAATCAATGGCTAAGCAATGAAACAACTTGTTTGGCCATTGGTGTTTTATAGCCCTAAATGGCAAAATATATTTGTATTTTTGTGGGGATATTTTAGATTTGTTTGTAAATAATTCAGGTAAGATATTGTATTTTTATATAAAGGTGGAACACCTATATTAATTAACATTTATTATTACAACTATGTCGTATTGCTGCCCATATCTGTCTGTAACTTTGCAAAAAGGGCTAAAGCTACTTTTATGAAACACGACCACACAACCATAATTACATGTGACGGCCTGCAAGTGCAGGCGCAAGGGCCGGTGATTGTGTCGGCAAGCCGCGCCACAGATATTCCGGCGTTTTATGCCCCGTGGTTCTTTGACCGGCTTCATAAGGGATATGTGCGCTGGCGCAATCCGTTTTCGGGACGTGACATCTATGTTTCATTTGCCAATACTCGGTTCATTGTATTTTGGTCGAAGAATCCGGCTCCATTGATTCATTATCTTCCTATCTTACGGAACAAAGGAATCGGGTGCTATATCCAATTTACGCTTAACGATTATGAGTTTGAAAGTCTTGAACCGGGAGTGCCACCTCTCCAACAACGAATCGAAACATTTAAGCGATTGGTTGATATGCTTGGCAGAAGCTCGGTTGTATGGCGATTCGACCCGCTTCTGTTGACTGACACAATCTCCATTGAAAATCTTATTGAAAAAGTCACCAGTATCGGAGACGAACTAAAAGGATATACTGAGAAACTTGTATTCAGTTTCGCCGACATTGCCGGATATAAGAAAGTCGGGCGGAATCTTACGCAATCCGGTATCAACTATCACGAATGGGATGAGGCGTCAATGCTCGAATTTGCCGGACTACTTTCAGAGATAAATCTCAAAAGATGGGGCTATAAACTTGCCACATGCGCCGAATCCATCGACTTGTCCGAATATGGAATTGAGCACAATCGTTGTATAGATCCAAACCTCATAGCAAGCCTTTCGCCGAATGATGCAATACTACATAATTTCCTGCATGGCGCAAAAACCGACTCAGGCCAGCGCAAAGTCTGCGGCTGCATCCTCTCAAAAGACATCGGTGCTTACAACACCTGCCCACATGTCTGCACCTATTGCTATGCCAACACCTCCCCATCATCAGCCAAGGCCAACTACCTCGCCCATCGCAGCAAACCTCTTTCGGATTCAATATTATAAACTTCAAGAGTATGCATTTTACACCTCAGCTATGACATAACCACTGAATAGCAATAACTTACAAAATATATACCTCAGAAACGGGACAGATTTTGTATATTACCCTAAGTTTTTCAGAATAAGACACCATAAATGAAGATAGAATACGAAATCAAGGTTGTCAGAAAAATGATCAACCTATACTGCCGCCAGAAAGAAGGGAACAGAGAAACTTGCCACGGTTGTGAGGAACTGGCTGAATATGCAGAAAACCGTCTGCAGCACTGCCCGTTTGGCGATGCTAAAGGAAGCTGCAGACATTGCAAAATACATTGTTACCGTCCTGACATGAGAGACAGAATCAAAAAGGTCATGCGTTTTTCCGGTCCCCGGATGCTTATTTATCATCCGGTCATGGCAATCAGACATCTGACCGGTAAATAAAAATCTTGCAGTCTCTGTAATACCCGAATGACGAATTAAGATCCCTGCTATGCGTTGAACCCATCTAAATGCGCCTTAACGCTTAGTTGATAATGCGCCCTAAGCCACTACCTGTTAAATGAATACAATTTTGCTTATCTTTGGGCTGCTTTAATCACGTTAAACGCCCTCATTGATAATTTCAACGCATTACCTATAATACGGGGCATAGCACCCGTATCCTTACACAATAAAAACTGTTCAAGGGGTTAGGAAAACGCCAAGTCGCGGTTTATATATAATGCATGACAGCAAGAAGTGACATAGAACGGCTTTTTCGTAGCAATTACAATGCAATGCAGATGCTCGCCATCCGGCTTACACATGACGAGGAGGTGGCAAGAGACATTGTGCACGATGTCTTTGTCTCTGTGCTGACTAATGAAATTTCTTCACTGACTTCCGGATATCTTTTGCAAGGTGTCAGATTCGCATGCCTTAAATATCTCCGCAATCTTTCAATCCGTGACAGGCTGAATAATCTTTATGCGCTTGACTTGATGGATATAGAAGAAGATGGATGGCCTGATGAATCAGACATTGAATTAATCAGAGAAATTGTACAGACAAAACTATCCGATCAGTGCCGCCGAATTGTGCGGCTACGCTTTGTCTCCCGGATGAAATATCATGAAATAGCAGAAGAACTTTCTATCAGCGAAACTGCCGTTTACAAACATCTTCGCCATGCAATCATTGTATTACGTCAAAATTTCAATAGAGAATGAAAGACAACATTGACCGCATCCTTGATGCCCTTGAACATCCGGAACAATTATCGGACAAAGAACTTGACAATCTGCTTGACGAACCTGCGACAAGAAATCTATATAATCTGATCAGCAAAACGGCCGATGCCCTTTTCGAAGCAAAAGAGCCGGACATTGATGCAGAATGGCAAAAGTTTGCCAAGAGGATACCAACACCCGTAGACACACCCCACAAACCATGGAGAATATCAATATTTGGTCGTAATGCTGCGGCCGCAATCATCTTTGTTGCCGCATCGCTGGCGATGGCAGGCGCAGCAATCGGTATAAAATACGCACTTGATAACAGTAACGGGCAAATAGAGAATAGCAACGACGTACACGCACCGACAGTCTCCGAAGCAAATGAACCCATAAAAAACGCCATAGCAACCACCGGCAACAAAAATGAAAGTCCGGAAGTCATCATATTCAAAGATAAGCCGTTAGTTCAAATCCTGTCTTCAATAGCCAAATACTATGGTGTGACAGTCAAATTCAACAATCCCTCAAAAGAGACTCTGCATCTCTATTTCCAATGGGATCAATCATTGCCTTTGGCAGATGTTGTTGAACAACTGAACAATTTTGAACAGATAGCCATAACGCTCACATCCAGCGGACTTACGATAGAATGATTATGAGAAAAACAATAATATTTATGGCGATAAATCTTTTCGCCATTGCTGTCCATGCAGATACTTTTCGGTACAATTTTAGCTCAGTACCACTTTCCGAAGCTCTGACACGCATTGCGGAAGATCATAAAGAAATATCTCTCAACTTCATATATAACGAACTTGACAACTATAAATCCACCGCAGAAATCAAAACCGACAATGCCTACGAGGCACTACGACAGACAATTGGAATAAATCCGGTCTCAATCGTCAATAAAAACAACAGTTTTTACATCGAAGCCCTGCAACATGGCAGATTCAAATTTTCCGGCAAAGTTATCGGGGCAGACAATGAGCCGCTGGTAGCAGCAACCGTGATGTTGCTTTCCGGACGCGATTCCACGGTAGTGACCTACGGAATAACCGACAGCAATGGAGATTTCACAATTCCATGTGACCGCAAGCAGGTCATAGCCAAGATCTCTTATATGGGATATAAGACCACATTCCTTACTTGCGACAAATTCAATCTTGGGACCATCATCCTGCAACCCAGACCCATAACCCTATCGGATGTAAAGATCCACACAACTGACACGCAACTCGCTGCTGACAAAAACACATTCATACCATCCTCCCGCCAAAAAAAATCATCGCAAAATGCCATAGACCTCCTGAGCCGCATGGCCATCCCACAACTCATTATAGCTCCCGGGGCAAACTCCGTTCAGGATCTTTTTGGCAATACCATCTCTATTTTTATAAACGGACATAAAGCGGATAATGCCGATTTGCAAGGAATGAAGATGACCGATGTGCGCAAAGTGGAATTTATTGAAGCGCCGTCCGATCCGCGTTTTCTTGGCGAGGAAAAAATAATTAACTTCATAGTCAAGGAATACGAATATGGCGGATATACCAAGGTATCCATAGCAGAGACCATACTGAACGGATTTTCAAACAATCTCAGCGTCTTCAGCAAATTCACTTTCAGGAAATTCACCTTTGATCTTTTTGCTGGAAGCATAAACAACAATCATCACCACAACGGCAATGACACAAAGGCCCTTTACATACTTGACGACGTGAATGGCACCAAAATCATTGACCGCACAGAAACATGCGTTGAATCACACAAACGGGAGGACAAATACCCGTTGTCATTCCGCTTGTCATACAACTCCAAATGTTTTACTGCACGTAACACAATATCTTACACACATAACTCCACTCCTCACAATGACATGTCGGGACGTCTTGACTTCGGCCAACTTACGACAGAAAACTACAAATACCAACGTCTGGCCCCGAGCAGATATAACAGCATCCTATATTATGGCAACTACTGGGGGATAATCGACAAAAGTGTTTCTCTTGACATCAATCCGAGTTTCAATTATACCCACCGTAGCAACACTTCCCTCTATAGCGCCACTAAAACTCGGCCTATCAATAATAAAATTTCAGAAGACGCCTATAAATGGAGCATACAGTCAAGCGCGTCTAAAACAATTGGCCAGAATCATAATATCCTGATCTGCCTTTTCGCCGGACAAAACATCAACAGACTGACATACTCTGATTCCGACAACAACTTCAACGAGTTCTCCAACCTATACCTGGGTGGTTTGTCAAGATACGGGTTTCAGACATCCAAATACTCATTAAATGCCCATGTCGGAGTATCCTATGAACGTACTTCCATGAACGGCATCATAAACAACGACACCTATCCCCACGGCGGTATAAGAGGGACGATAACATTTAACAGGAAAAACCAGCTCAGCGCCTCTCTCTATTACCAGACAACAACGCCAAGCATAAGCCTGCGCTCCAACGACATTGTACAAAGCAATGAGCTTATGTACATCACCGGCAATCCGAATCTGCATAACGTCAGGAATATAGTCAGCAATATATCTTACAATTTTGTCTATAACAACGCCTTGTCAACTGCATTTTTCACCGGATATGAAAACGATATTGACAGAGTGGCCATTGTCTATCGGCCCTATAATCAAGGGAACGCGCTACTGAGGGATTTCATCAACGACGGCAATTACGTCAACCTATACGCGGGTACCGCCCTAACCGGCAAGCTACTCGACAACAGCCTCCAGCTTTATGCCAATATCACACAGAATTTCTATCGTACCTCGGGCATATACAAAACCTCTTTAAGCCCGATAAGACTACAGTTT
>JAUNPQ010000011.1:6887-40076 GCA_030536615.1 Bacteroidales bacterium
CATACTACTGGAGGTCCTTCAATGTCGTGGCCTACTGGGTCAATAGAGAATCCAAACTCACACAGAATTCAAATATCATTATCCGCGGACGCAACTCATACGGACTGTCTCTGGGCTGGGGCAACGGGACATGGGTCATCAATCTTTCCGCCCGGAATTTCCTCAGACATAACTGGCGAACAACAACATGGCATAAAGATACGCCGCTCTACTCTGAAATGCAGACGTACTATAATCCATCCGCACATGCAAACCTCAATCTCTCCGTGACATATACCATAGGATACGGTAAAAAGATACATCACAGCAATGAAATCGGTGGTGGCGACACTGCGCCGTCAGCAATTCTAAACTGACCTGCACTTGCACCAAGACCCCACTGTTTATCGCAATTTCCATTCAGAAGTGCAATGAACCGTGGGGCGCAAGCAGATGTTTGTATGTCGTAAACCCGAATTATGACATACTCCCGGTTTGAACGCGCATATGACACCTGCTTGTAATACATCGCATCAGTCCGAGCTGCGACGCCTCTCCCTGATGGGCGTCCTGGTGACACTTGGCATTGTTTTCGGCGATATCGGCACCTCACCGCTATACGTCATGAAGGCCATCACCGGCGTAAATCCAGGTTATGATCCGGATTATATCATCGGAGCGGTGTCGTGCGTGATCTGGACTCTGACCCTGCAGACCACTGTAAAATACATCCTGATCGCACTGAATGCCAGCAACAAGGGTGAAGGCGGAATTCTGGCACTCTTTGCATTGCTGAGGAAACGCCATCGCAAATGGCTCTATATCATAGCCGCCACAGGAGCGGCAGCGCTCATTGCCGACGGTGTCATCACCCCCGCCATAACAGTGACGTCGGCCATCGAGGGGCTGGGCATCATAAATCCCAGCATACCGGTTGTCCCCATCGTCATAGCCATAATACTCTTTATCTTTATTCTGCAACAGGCCGGGACAAAAAAAATAGGACGATGTTTCGGCCCATTCATGCTCCTGTGGTTTCTTATGCTGGGTGTCCTCGGCGCAGCCAACATAGGCAACAGCCCCATCATTCTCAAGGCCTTCAACCCATGGTATGCAGTCAGACTCCTTGTGAGCTATCCCGGATGGTTCCTTGTACTCGGGGCTGTGTTCCTATGCACAACCGGTGCCGAAGCGCTTTATTCCGATCTGGGACATTGCGGCAGAAAGAACATCTCTGTCAGTTGGATATTTGTGAAAGTTATGCTGATCCTGAACTATCTGGGTCAGGGAGCATGGCTTGTAGCACACACAGGCACACCCCTCCCGGACACAAATCCATTCTATGCCATCATGCCGCACAGCATGGTGATAATAGGCGTGATAATGTCCACCGAAGCCGCCATAATAGCCAGTCAGGCATTGCTCAGCGGTTCATTCACCATATTTTCAGAGGCAATAAACCTCGGACTATGGCCATATCTGAAAATCAAATATCCCAGCAACGAAAAAGGACAGCTCTACATACCCGCCGTCAACTGGACTCTTTTGGCCGGCTGCCTTATAACCGTGGCCGTTTTCCGCGATTCAACCCGCATGGAAGCCGCCTATGGCCTGGCGATAACAGTGGCCATGCTCATGACAACGGTGCTCCTGACTCTTTGGCTGCGCACACGAGGCTTGTCACGTACCGTATGCGGTCTCTTTCTTGTGTTCTTCACAACGCTTGAGGGCATCTTCTTCGCAGCCAACATGTTCAAGTTCGTACATGGCGGATGGTTCTCCATCCTCATCACCGGTCTGGTGGGCGCCGTCATGATCATATGGTTCAACGCCACAAAAGTACGTTCCCGCCTGCTGAAATACCGGCCACTGGCAGACTGCACAGACATGATCCGTGCCATCAGCAATGACACGGAAATACCCAAGTATGCCTCAAACCTGATATACTTCAGCCGCTCACCGGAACCGGATCTTGTAGAGAGCAAGATCATATATTCCATTGTCAACAAACAGCCCAAACGTGCCGACCATTATTTCATCATCCGTCTCATCAGTGATGACGCTCCTGACACGCTCCAATATAACGTGAAAGACGTGGTGCCCGGTACAATATATCTTGTCACCATGCGTTTCGGATTCAGAGTCAGTCCATTGATCAATATATATTTCAGACAGATTGTTGAAGACCTGGTTGCCGCCGGCAGACTTGACCTCACAAGCACCTATCCCTCACTGAAAGCGAAACACATTCCGGGCGATTTCCGTTTTATCATCATCCGCAGGGTTTTCTCAACATCAAGCATCTGCAATCGCAGAGTCACCATGCTCATGCAACTGCACAACATGCTCAGACACCTCGGCATCACAGATCAGGCAGCCATGTGCCTGGACACAAGTGTGGTGACCCAGGAAACCGTTCCGCTCATCATCAACACATCATCACCGCGCCGCATCACCCCTACGCCATAACTTCCTGCTGCGGCTTTTACGAAAACGTCATGAAGGTTTTGAAAAAATCATTATATTTGTGCATTATAAACCACATCACGATGACAAAAAAAAGCAGAAGCAACAACATGCGGCAACATCCCGGCAATATAGATTCCACCAAACTTATGTTCATGACAGCCATGTATGAAATGGGCATCAGTGCAGAAGATTATGCCGTTTTTCTTAAAACCTCCATTGACGAGCATCCCTTAAAAGAATTTTTGCCCATTGAATCATGCCCGGACAATAATTTTGATGACGAGGACAAGGATGATTGCTATCTGCCGTCAAGACCGCGCCGGAACATTATTGAATACGTCAATGAGATACTTGCGGAAATTCCCGACGAATGGCACGGCATGTAATATCTGACATCAACCTACAGCCCCACAAATATTTCTACAACTGACCCCGCACAACAGACAAACTAAACCGGATATATTTAATTACGCAATAAAGTCATGGCCATGTCTCTTGATCTCGAGATACTGCTACAGGACGTTGAATCGTTATTTTGTAAAAATCAGGAGGCATTATTATGATTTTATGAAAATCGCAGCTCCGGAACAGGTTAAACTTATGGATAATTGATTCTTTTCATTATGGATATCAAGACACTCGAATTTGTGACATATTGCATAAGCAAACTCGCGCAGGTGTTGAAAATGAGCTAGCGGGAAGTTTACAGGAGGCCATCATACATCTGCCTCTTGAATTTCAAGGTGCAAAATTAAAAAGAAATCCACAATCATACGCCATACCATTATCACAATTCTTCCGGAAACTTTGTACGTTCTGATTTGTAATCTGCCACTTGTCAGATTCGCCATTTTCCATTAACTTTGCACTCGGATTTGACGATGCAGTATGCTGAAAATGCCTGCGGAAAGTCAAGATTATGATGTATAAATCACTAACAGACACCTCTGATTTAGATATTCTTATAGTGTATAATGGGAACATGACAGCGTTTCGGGATGAAAGGCCGGCCTATTATTCTATTGCTCTGATATACCCTACTGATTTCTGGAATACCGTTCAGTGATTTAACGCTGAACGCAGTATAGCAATGCGCCATACCCTTATCCGGGTATCGGAGCTGCTTTTCGTGTACCTATACAGACAATACTCATAAAATCATATAACACAAATGACAAAGACAATCAGATTGTTAATGGCATTTGTCCTGTTGTCGACACCATGCACACATGGTCAGGAAATACGACAAATGTCAATGGCGGAATTGTTCACACTCGCCAACCGACAAAACCCCGACATCGGAGCCGCAGATGCTAAAATCGCCGCTGCGCGGCAAGGTGAAGCAGTAGCTAAAAACGCCCTGCTTCCACAAATCAGCGCATCGCTCACATTGAGCTATCTCGGTGACGGAACCGTTCTTGACCGTGATTTTGGCAACGCTATGCGTGACAGACTTCCACATTTCAGCAACTCTCTCTCAGTGGAGTTGTATCAGCCGTTATATACAGGCGGAGCCATATCATCAGGTGTCCGCCTTGCGGAAAAAGACACGGAAATGGCTATTAACAACCGCACAAACTCAGTGAATTCAATCAGAATGGCCATTGCCACAAACTATCTCGAACTTGCCAAACACCGCAATCTCATACAAGTCTATGAAGAGAACATAAGGCTTACCGAGAAACTGCTTGCTGCAATGAAAGCAAAACATTCACAAGGTATAGTCTTGAAAAATGACATCACGAGATACGAGTTGCGCCGGTCCTCCCTTTCGTATGACAGTCTTGCCACTGCAAATGCCATAAGAATATTCAACAAAAATCTTGTTTCCCTGCTCGGACTTGAAGCTGCCACCGAGATTATTCCGGATATTGAAGCCGACGGCAGCCTAATTATTGCCGGAGATGCAAACACATGGATTGAATCGGCCGTTGCCAATTCTCCGTCATTAAAATCACTCGACATTCTTACGGGCATGTCAAGTCTGAATCGCAAAATCGCCCACTCGGAGTATATCCCTAAAATCGGGCTGGTTGCCGGAGATAATTTTCTCGGACCGGTGACATTCGAGGTCCCAGCTCTGAACAAAAATTACAACGCATGGTTTGTCGGGGTCAACGTGAAATGGAATATCTCATCTTTGTTTACAACTCCAAAATCAACACGGAAACACGACCTTGAACTCGCAAGGATACAGCGCGATACGGAATCTGTGACAGCAGAAATAGAGAGGCGTATCAGCGAGGCTGCCACACTCTATCGGCAATCGATAGAGCGGCTTGAGATTGAGCGCAAAAATGTGCAGCTTGCAGAGGGAAATTACGCCGTAGTATCAAACCGATTCAATAACCAGCTCTCATTACTCACCGATATGCTTGACGCCTCAAACGCACGGCTTGATGCAGGTGTGAGGCTCGTAAACGCTGAAATATCAACAAGATTTTACTATTACCAACTTCACTACATAGCAGGAACACTCTCTACATTATGAAACAGAAAACTCGCCGCCGGCTCCAGAATGCCGGAGTCATCATCCTCATACTTGCCGGATTTGCATGGATAGCCTCTAAATTCATCGGATTCTCATCATCCACATTCACCGACAATGCCCAGGTATATCAGCGTATTGTGCCGGTAAACAGCCGTGTTCAGGGGTTCGTGAAAGAAATACGCTTTGATGACTATACACCCGTACACAAAGGTGATACGCTTGCAATAATCGAGGATGCGGATTTTCGTCTGCAACTCGCACAGGCAAAAGCCAATCTGCAAAATGCGATGTCCGGTAAAGATGTGGCTACATCAGCCGTATCCACTTCCACAAATGATATCACCGTGACAGAATCCGCCCTTGCCGAAGTGGAGACATTGCTGAGAAACGCAAAACGTGACCTCGACCGTTATTCGGCACTTCTGCAGCAGGAAGCTGTCACACAACAACAATATGACGCGGTTGAAACCAATTATCTCGCACTTGAAGCCAAACGAAACACACTTGTGAGGCAAAAAAACTCCACCGGATTTGTGGCACAGCAGCAGCGTCACCGCCTCGGACAGAATGATGCCGGGATAGAATTGGCGATGGCTGCCGTAAGCCTTGCCGAACTCAACTTGTCATATACCGTCATACTCGCCCCGTGCAACGGCTTCACCTCGCGTCGCAACATACAGCCGGGACAACTTATCCAGCCCGGACAGACAATCGTTTCAGTTGTCGACACCGGGGATACTTGGATCATCGCCAATTACAAGGAAACTCAAACTGCGGGAATGACAATCGGAGACAGTGTGAAGATAGAGGTTGATGCAATTCCGGGAGTGAAATACATTGGCGTGATAGAGGCAATATCCAATGCCACAGGAGCAAAATACTCCCCTCTGCCGCAGGATAACGCAACCGGTAATTTTGTAAAGGTCGAGCAGCGCATACCAGTCAAAATACGGTTTTCCTCAAATACGCCTGAAAAAGATATGACACGGTTACGGTCAGGCATGAATGTTGAATGTAAAGTTATCAAATGATGGGACACGGACCAAGCCCATTCACCAACAACCGCCTTCTGGTATATAAACCGTGGGTGCCTCGACAGTTGCGTTTCTGGCTGATTATCATGTTCGCCTTTTTCTACCAATTGTCGGGAGGCGTGTATCTCGCTGCTCTGAGCCAGATGGTTGGTGAACTTTCCTTTATCAGCGAGGATGTGACTATGGCGGGTTATTGTTCACTCATCGGACTGAATATGATATTCCCGGTACTTTTCAGATGGAAATTCTACTTTTACAGCCGCCAGATGTGGTTCGTGTCCAGCATCGGTTCCATTATCTGTGCAATAGCCGCTCCATACTCCACAATCCCATGGATTTTGTGGCTCGTATGCCTTTTCGCCGGATATTTCAAGATGATGGGAATGTTCGGGTGTATGAGTACAATTCAGTTGAATATCACGCCTACCCGCAATTACGGCGTGTTCTTCCCCGTGGTATATATACTCGTCTGCGGGGCTATCCAGATTTCGGGATTGATGACGGCTTACATTTCATATGCTTACAACTGGAAATATGTCTACCTCGTAATCGTGGGGCTTATGCTGGTTATAGACCTTATCGTTTATTTAATGATGAGTCATGACCACCGTGGCGCGCCGTTCATTCCGCTCAAGGGAGTGGACTGGACCGGACATATCCTATGGATTGCCACATGCTGCATCGCAACATGGATATTCAATTTCGGTGAGCATTACGACTGGTGGGATAGCCGTGAGATCTGGTATGCGACATGGCTTTTCATTGCGGTGTTTGCCCTGACATTAATTGAATCGCACTATAAGAAAGAACCATTTATCTCGTTGAAGGCTTTTTGTTATCCCATAACATGGAAAGTCACGTTTGTGCTGTTGGGAATAGCAATTCTTCAGGCGTCGGCCCATGTATTGCAGCCCGTATTTATGAACGCGGTTGCCGGATACGACTGTTTCACCATCGTAAACTTCAATTATCCTGAGATTTACGGCATAATCATTGGGGCGGTGCTGACTTACTTCGCCCTTGTCAGATGGAAATGGCGAATGAAAATATTTTTCTTCACCTGCTTTCTTCTGACCACATTCTACATTGTCGCATCCTATTTCCTTATCGACCCTTCAACGGATGCATGGCAGTTTTATATCCCCTTGTTTGCTTTCGGGGCCGGCGAAGTAATGATGGAGGCAGGAGCCACTTATATTGTATGCCGCAACATTCCGTTTCAGTACATGTTTATGAATATAGCCATTATCGGGTTTGCCCGCTGTGGTGTAGGGACAGCAGCTGCCGGTGCATTGGTGGAACGTATGTTCGCATGGGCTATGGATAAGAATGTAATGCTGACTTCTTCCGACATGACTCATTTAGGCAGCAATGGTGCCTCATGGTTCACGGAGTATTTCACCATGCAGAATATCATGCTTGCCGTCAAGGAATGTTACGGATATCTGATATTATTCGGCATATTGATGATGCTGACAATACTATTCGCACGCTTCAGCCCTTCCATGAACAGGATTTTGCCAACTATGAGTGCTGCGGCACGTTGGATCCGCAATCCGCATGGCACAACAGACCCCACCCTCGGATAGATGGAACGCCATAATCATACAACCTATAAAGAAACATATTATGCTATAGTTTTGAATTTTTGTTTGCGGATTCACAGACATTTGCTAATTTTGCATTTGCAGACCGCAACGCAGAGGCCCGGTCAGGGTTGAAGCGGGAGGGCTCTGCAAAGACATTTTGAAAAGCGTTACTTGACGCTCTTTCTTGACTCTCAGAAATCTGGTAAATTTCACGCTTGGTCAGGACAAGAGACAGAGTGGACGTCTTTATGTGGATATGACTATACATGGTTGGTCCGGCACGCGAGTGTCGGATTTGACCGGATTATTCATATTCCGCGTGAGGCCTCTGCCTGTCCATTCTACCAAGCATGGCATACCAGAGCCTCTGAGAGTGAGAACGGACAGAAAGTACGGCTCTCACGCTTTTTTCTTTTATTCGCCTCGTAAGGGAGCACAGAGGTGCATTTAGTAATTGCCCGTATGACGATTGATACGCACTCTTTCAGACCCCGCTGGCTGATCCCTGTTTTTTTGCTGTGTGTGCCAGCGCTGTGCGCTGCCGAGAATCCCGGGGAAATTCCCTGCATTGTGTTTTCCGGAAATTCCGAAAAGGAGCACAACTTTGACCTCTCCAAGTACAACCGCATCTATCTTAATGAATCATCATTTTCAGTCACATCATCATCGCCTGATGCTGAGACGGTTGAATTGCTCTATGACCTTGTCCATCACATTGAATTCAAACAGGCCATTCCCTCTTTTTCTATGATAGCCGATGTCACAGCCGATGCTGTATCAAGCCTGCAGTATCATGATGACAGCCGTTCACTGGTGGTGAGAAGTGATGAAGATTCAGAATTTACCGTCGGTGTGTTTGGGGTGTCTGGCCAACTTATGGCATCAACAAATGTAAGAACCGATGAGGCTTTCAGACTTGAATCCCTGATGCCCGGAATATATGTGGCTGTGGCCACTGATGGTAAAACAAAACTCACTTTAAAATTCATCCTGTCATGAAAAAATCAACAGTCAACAAACTTGTCATATGCTGTCTTTTGTCCATGAGCGCCATTTTTGCGACAGCAATGCAGGACAAAGTCCTGCAGATATTCAAAGACGGCAAGGTTATCAAGGAATATCCTGTTTCCGAAATAGACTATATAGAAGTCAACAACACCGTGGAAGCGCCCACGGGAATAAATGCGGTTGTTGACCGTAATCAGATCACAATTTCCTGGACCGGAGTTGACAATGCCACCTACAACGTCTATCGGTCAGCCGACAACGTGAATTTCGAATTGCTTGCATCAGGACTTGACGAAACGGAATACACAGACACCAAACCGTTTGCCGGCGCAAATTACTATAAAGTCTCCGCCTGCATCAACGGTATGGAGAGCAACTGCTCATCAACCGTAGCCGGCACCGTAATCGCTGACGGGTCCGACCATGGATTCTACCTTGGAATCATAGGTTTCAACAATGAACTCTATACCTACCCGATCAGATATCTCTCTGAAAGTTCGGCACAAGGATATTATTCCTTTATCGACGGCCTTACAACAGAAAACGGAACAGTGTTGTATTATGGCGTGGACAAATCAATTGACAATCTTCAGGCAGCCGCATATCCGGACAATCTGCACGATGTGGCCATACTGACGTTCACTGACGGACTTGATGAAGGTTCTTTGGATGAGACATCCTACCTGACCCTACCTGAATATCTGACAGCATTGAACAAACGTCTGACAACAGAAACTGTTTCAGAGCAGAAAATGACCTCATACACCATTGGCCTGATAGGTAAAAGCGTCACCAACCTCACCCAGTTCAAGAAAAACCTCAGAGATCTGGCCACCTCGCCCGACAATGTGTTTGAAGTGTCGAACATGGCGGAAGTGAACGAAGTGTTCCAGAAAATCGCCGATTTCCTGAGCGAGACAAAATACGTCCAGAAATTCCTACTGACAATCAAAGGTCCCTCGCATAATGAGAAATGTCGCTTTACATTTGATAATGTCACTTCCTATAGTTCATCGCGCCAATACATTGAAGGAACTTTCAACCGCATAGACAAAACTCTGACCGATATAAAATATGTGGGACTCACTTCAACTTCAGGCTCTGTTGTCCCCGGAGTTTTTGACGAAAAAAAATTCTATAATTTCACCTTTGAAGGTCTGCAGTCTCTGGACGGGGAAAAAATCCCCATTGACCACGTACAGCACTGGCGTACAGAGGGAGGTGTCTGGGAAAAAGATATAGAGTATACTTTTGACCCCGGAAAAGCAGGAATTGAGAAAATCAAGCGCTCGGCAGCCATCATGCTCAACCTTGACTGCTCAAGCTCACTGGGTGACAAGGATTTCGCCCTATTGAAAGAGAACGCCAAGACATTTATCAGGAAATTGATTGAAAACGCGGTTGATCCTTCAGAGGTCGCATCCATAAGCCTTGACAGAACAGCGGTTTCACTGGCCGTCGGCAATACCGTGACACTGAAAGCCACTGTCCTCCCCGTTACAGCCAAACTGAAAGATGTGCAATGGTCATCAACCAATCCGGAAGTAGCGACTGTTGATGAAAAAAGCGGCATTGTCACGGCCCATAAACCCGGAAGCGCGACGATCATCGCCCGGACGGTTGACGGCGGATATACCGCCTCGTGCCAGATATCAGTGATCATTCCCGTGTCAACGATAACATTAAACAGCGCATCTGAAGCTGCCTACATTGGCGAGACACTCACACTCGCCGCGACAGTCCACCCTGAGAATGCCACAGACAAAAGTCTTATATGGACAAGTTCAAACACATCAGTCGCAACAGTAACCAAAAACGGCAAAATCATCCCCCTCTCAGCCGGCCAGACCGTCATAAAGGCAACTGCCAATGATGGCCACGGTGCAAATGCCACATGCACTGTCAGGATATTACAACATGTGGGCTCAGTAGACCTTGACCACAAAGCGCTTACACTGAACATCGGAGCCTCCCGACAACTCAAAGCAACCGTAAGCCCTGATAACGCCTCAGATAAAACTGTGACCTGGTCTTCTTCAGACACCCGTGTCGCGACCGTTGACAACAACGGCCTTGTCAAAGCCATTTCCAGAGGCAGCGCACGCATAACTGCAACAAGCAAGGAGGGCAACAAAACCGCAGCGTGTGAGGTTGAAGTCAGACAATTTGTCGAAAAAATAGTCATTGACAAACCGACGGCATCCCTGAACATCGGCGAATCCCTCCAACTCACAGCGGCTATAAATCCCGCAGATGCTGACAACAAAACCATCAAATGGTCAATTTCCGATCCATCAATAGCCTCCGTCAGTCAGAATGGCCTTGTTCAGGGCGTGACTCCCGGCTCCGCAACTATTACCGTTGCGGCTCAGGACGGTTCAGGAGTGAAAGCCACAAGCACCGTTACTGTCAGACGGCCCGTCACAGCTATCAGCTTGAATTCCAGCTCTCTTAACCTTGATTTGGGAAATACCGGCACATTGTCAGTGGTGCTGACACCTGAAAATGCATCAAACACCGATTTCGCCGTCGAGAGTTCAAACACATCAGTCGCAACAGTAACCAAAAACGGCAGAACAATATCTGTAAAAACTGTCGGCATAGGGACATCAACCATCACAGTCTCCTCTCAGGACGGCAATCACACAGCGACATGCAATGTCACAGTCTCACTTTCCCGGACACCCGCAAATTTAGCGCTGGCCATTAAAAAAGGCGGGGTCAGGTACTATATCCCTGAATCTGTCTACAGCTCCGACATCATGCCTGTCGGATACACCAAAGAAGGTGTCACGGTCAGCAACGGTACAACCACCTTTGTTTTGGCGCTCAATGACGCCACAAGCGCAACAAAAACATTCAGTGAGGCCAACGCCCTCGGCACATTGCCCACCAATACGCAGGGGAATGTGATTTCTCAATACTGGTCAGCAATATCCGCCGCAGCAACCAAGTACGGAGGCACAGCACTGAAATCAAGCAATTACTGGACAAGCACTTCCAGTGGCACCGGCAGCACCGCATATGTCTACCACCCGGGAGGAGTCGGCAGCGTCCACACCTCCAGAACCTACTACGTCCGCTGCATAGTCCGCTAAACTACGACATCCTAATACTTTCAGACACAGTCAGCCGTGGCGTCCGCGACATGTCGACGCCACGGTTTTATACTTATCATTTTAATTTTTTTAGCCCCACAATAAAAATATTTTGCATTTTGCCCACTTATTTGTATTTTTGTTGCCCATTCTTCAAAAATAACTTAAAATTATAATCCTGAATGAGACTAATACCAAAAATACTTGCCTTCATAGCACTGTCACTGGCCGGAAACGCCTCGGCAGCAACACTGACAGAAGGCTTCGAGACCAAAACCACCAACGGCTACAACGATACCTCCGTGCAGGGCGATGCCTGCGCATGGAGTCTTTCAAACGCCGGAGTGTACAAATCAGAACCTAATTCAGGCACCAACTCGTTGCGCTTCGGCAACACAGCCACCAGCATCGCCACAATGAGCACCGACAAAAGCGGCGGTGCCGGACAGATAAAATTCTATGGACGCACATGGTCAGCCGCCGACGGCACAGCCACCGTTGCAGTTGAATATTCCACTGACTCAGGCTCATCATGGAAGAGCGCAGGCACAGCCACATTGTCGGCCACAACCTACTCTCTGTTCACTTACTCACCTGCCGTGGGCGGCAACGTACGCGTGCGTCTGCGCCAGACAGCCGGCAAACGCTGCATTTTTGATGACATCACAGTCACAGACCACACATCGGCAGCCGCAATCAGCAGCCCGGCCAACAACTCGACCGTTGACTTCGGAACCACTACCGCAGGAACGTCAGTGCAGAAATCAATCACCGTCAAAGGTACCGGACTCACCGAGGCTTGCTCTGTCAGCATCTCAGGCACAGGCTTCAGCGTAAACGCCACAACACTCTCCGCATCAAAGGTCAATTCCACCGCCGGCGCTACTCTTCAGGTTAACTTCAAGGGCACCAACGGAGGCACCTATACAGGCACACTCACCCTCAAGACCGGCACTACCACCGTCAAAGTCACATTGAAAGCCACCGTCAGCGGCAGCACGGCCACCACGGCAATAACATCGCCCGCAAACAACTCCACGGTTGACTTCGGCACCACCACAGCGTCCAAAAGCGTTGTCATGCCCGTTGTGGTGAAAGGCACAGGGCTGACATCAGCCACAACCGTTGCCGTCAGCGGCACAGGCTTCACCGCCAACACCACATCGCTGACCGCCGCAAAGGTTAATTCCGCCGCAGGCGCAACCGTGCAGCTCACATTCAAATCGGCAAACGGAGGGGGATACTCCGGCAAACTCACTCTCAAAAACGGAACAACAACAATCACCGTCAATCTCAAGGCAACTGTCAGCGCCGGCACATCGACTGCCACTGCCACCTATACATCGCCGGCAGCCGGCTCAACAGTGAACTTCAACACCGTCACAGCCTCCAAAACCGCCACATCCACAATCGTTGTCAAAGGCACAGGACTCACCGCGGCCACCACGGTGACGGTCAGTGGTACAGGATTCAGCGCAGGCGCCACAACCCTCAGCGCCGCCAAAGTCAACTCCGATGCCGGCGCACAGCTCCAGATCAATTTCAAGGCCTCAGCCACAGGCACATACAGCGGTACAGTGCTCCTGACATCAGGCTCAATGAGCCGGACCGTAACACTGAAAGCCACAATCGGATCATCAACAGGTACCAGCGATGACAATTCAGGCAGTGTAACGCCCTCAGGCCCTGATACCGGAACCGGCAACAACCCCGGTGTCAGCATCGGCAACGAACCTTCCGGCTACTACTCCACCTGCGAAGGGAAATCAGGCAAAGAACTCCTCGCCGCCCTAAAAACAAAAATAACATCGCACACATCCGTCTCCTACGCCAAACTTTGGACATCATACAAGACCACAGACACATATGCCAACGGCAAAATCTGGGACATGTACTCATCCCGGCAGTTCACCTACTCCACTGACCAATGCGGAAACTACACCCGCATAGGTGACTGCTACAATCGCGAACACTCGTTCCCAAAAAGCTGGTTCAAAGAGGCCACGCCAATGTACACAGACCTCTTCCATGTAATTCCCACTGACGGCTTTGTCAACAACCAGCGCGCCAACTATCCTTTCGGCGAATGCTCGGCCGGAACATACGTGGCCTCAAACGGCACCGTCAAAGCGCGCGGCAAACTCGGCAAATCAACCTATCCCGGCTACACCGGCACAGTCTGGGAGCCTGATGATGAGTATAAAGGTGACTTTGCCCGTGCCTACTTCTATATGGTGACCGCCTACAATGACAAAGTCAGCTCATGGTCATCGCCCATGCTTGCCGGCAACGCCTACCCGGCATTCACCACATGGGCCATGAACATGCTCCTTGAATGGAACGAACTTGACCCCGTGTCACAGAAAGAAGCAGACCGTCAGGAAGCCGTCTACGCCATCCAGAAAAACCGCAACCCGTTCATTGACCACCCCGAACTGGCCGCATACATCTGGGGCGCGTCCAACTCCACCGCATGGAATCCGCAGGATGCCACAACGGCGGCATCCATCTCCTACCCCACCAACGGCAGCACCATTAATTTCGGCACCGTGGCCACAAACGCCACAAATGAAAAAATAATCCAGGTAACAGGCAGAAACGTCACTGACAATGTCAGCGTCAGCATTGACGGCGAAGGCTTCAATGCCTCGGCACAATGGCTTGACGCCTCACAGGTAAACACAGGCAGCCCCGCTGCCGGAGCACCGCGACGCACAGTTGCCGCCACATCAACAGCTGCTGACGATGCCGCATGGCTGAAAATAACATTCAGCGTTGCCGCCGACAGCCCCTACGAAGGCATTCTCACCCTCACAACCGGCAATGTCACAAACAAAGTGACCCTGAAAGGCCGTGCCCGTGACGGCCTGCCGGCTGCCGATGCCGAGCGCATCACCGATACCTCGTTCGATGCCGTCTGGGTGAACGTGGGCGATGCCACCGACGGGAAAACCTACCGTCTTGATGTCTCTGACAGCAACGGACCCCTCGAGGGCTATCCGGTCAATGTCGATGCCGCGGCACTGCGCCACACCGTCACCGGCCTCCAGCCTGACACACGCTACTACTATTCACTCACCTCCGAGACCATGCAGAGCAACATAGTGGAGACAGTCACCGCCCCGGCAGTGCCTGAGGTCATATTCACCTATCTGACCGGAGCAACTGACTTCCGCTGCGCACCCGGCCAGGCGTCAGACCCCATTGAGATACAGCTTGAAGCTGACAACCTTGACGGCGCGCTGACTCTTTCCGTAACAGCACCTTTCCAGATCAGCGAGAACCGTACCGACTGGAGTCTCACCACCACCATTGACCCTGATCTCACTGACCGCATATATCTCCGCGCGGGAGCCACCGCCGCCGGGCTCTACCATACAGCTCTCCGCGCCGTTGCCGCAAACTACTACAACGACGCCCTCATGGCACACGCCACAGTGGCCTCTCCCGATCAAATTGTCGAAGACTTTGAGGCCGATGCCTCCGGAATGGCCAATTACGCCACAAAGACCTACACCGGCACAGCTGCAATGTGGAACCTTGACGATGCAGGAATGTGGAAATCAGCCTATGACCATCCCCGCAACGGTGACTATGCCCTGCGCATGGGAAACACCTCTGCCTCGTGCCTCACAACCGCCGATGAACTGCCATCCATAGGCCGGATAGAGTTCCACGTGCGCAAATGGAACGACAAAGAAGCCAACGCAACCCTCGCCGTTGAATACTCCACTGACTCAGGCGCCTCATGGCAGACAGCAGGCAACACCGACATCACCACTGCCGAGTATACCGCCTGCACTTTCACCCCCAACGTCGGCAAGCCGGCTCTGCTGCGACTGCGCCAGACCGCCGGTGCACGCTTCTTCATAGATGACATTGCAGTGACACTCCCGCAGACATCTGTCAGCGCACCCTCGGCCATTGACACGTGGGATGCTTTCTCCCCCGCATGCGGACAGATCCGCATAGAGGCATCTGAGAATCTGCCATACAACATCTACGGCATTGACGGCATCACCTATGCCACAGGAAACACATCGGGCAGCGGTGACACCGTCACAGTCCCCGGTCCGCAGCTCTACATAGTTGTTGTCAATGGCCAGTCACGCCGCGTGCTGGTGAAATAAACCGCCGTAGATCCCACACACACCACAGCGCCGCAGGCAAATGCCTGCGGCGCTGATTTTATATGCTACTTGTGTGATGTGCGGTTATTACCCGCGCGGGCCTGACTGATCACTCCGCCAGAATCTGCTCGGCATGAATCTTGGTCTTAACCTCCTTGGGCGTGATAACGCGCACTATCTCAGCCGTATCAGCGTCAATAATGAACGTTGTGCGGAACATCCCCATATACTTGCGTCCATACATACTCTTCTCACCCCACACGCCAAATGTCTCCGCCAGAGTGTGGTCTGTATCCGCTATCAACGGAAACGGAAGCTCATGCTTAGCCTTGAACCTGAGGTGCGAGGCCGCCGAGTCGGCGCTGACACCCACCACGCGATATCCGGCAGCCATGAGAGCGCCATAGCCGTCGCGCAGACTGCACGCCTGAGCCGTGCAACCCGAAGTCATATCCTTAGGATAGAAATACAAGGCTATCTTCTCTCCTGCAAAATCACTCAGACGCAGCAGATGTCCGTTCTCGTCCATCCCCAGAACCTCCGGGGCCTTATCTCCTTTTGTCAGCATAATCAATACTTTTTCCTGCAAAGATAATCAACCCCGGCCACCTGCACAAATCATATTTGCACAATCCAAATCAACCTCTAACGCAAACAGCCCTGAACTCACGTTCAAGGCTGCCCATCATAATAAATATATTATATTTATGAAATATTCCTTTATCAGCTACGGGGTTCAACGCCGGCAAGTTCGGGATCGATCATGATGCGTCCGCAATACTCGCATACAATCACTTTCTTGTGCATCTTGATCTCTGCCTGACGCTGTGGCGGTATCCGGTTGAAGCAGCCGCCGCATGCATTGCGCTCCACATAGACAATGCCCAGGCCGTTGCGGGCATTCTTACGTATGCGTTTGAAAGCGGTCAGTGTACGCTCGTCTATCTTGGGCTCAAGAGCCTTGGCTTTGTCGCGCAGGCTGTCCTCCTGCTCACGTGTCTCGGAAACAATCTCGCTGAGTTCCTCTTTTTTCTCGCCAAGAGTGTGGTTGCGGTCGGCAAGCGTCTCACGGGTCGAGGCAATATCAGCTTTCTTGTTCTCTATGGCACGGCCATACTCGTTGATGTGCTTCTCGCACAATTCTATTTCAAGATTCTGGAATTCTATTTCTTTGGTCAGAAGATCAAACTCGCGGTTATTGCGCACATTGTCAAGCTGTTCCTTGTAGCGTGCTATGAGCGTTCCGGCCTGTCCTATCTTCTCTTTCTCGGCATTGAGTGCTGTGCTGAGTTCTTCAATCTCATGGGTATATTTCTCAATACGGGTGTTCAGACCGGCTATCTCGTCCTCCAGATCCTTGACCTCACGGGGAAGCTCGCCGCGGATCTGTTTGATGCGGTCAATCTCACTCAGTATTGTCTGCAGCTGGTAGAGCGACTGGAGGCGCTGCTCCACCGATGCCATCTGCTCATTTTTGCTGTCGTTTGCCATTGTCAACTCAGATATAGTTTATGGGGTTGTTTTCTAACTTTGACTTATAGACTGCAAAGTTAGTGAATTTCTGTGTAATAATCTGATAAAATATCTGTTTTGTGCACTGCTCGCTCTCAAAATGGCCTATGTCCACCAGAAAAATGCGGTCGGCATAGTCCACAAAGTCATGATAGCGTATGTCTGAGGACACGTATGCCTGAGCGCCTGCACGCACAGCATCGGCAATCATTGAGCCTCCTGAGCCTCCGCACATGGCCACACGCAGCAGCCGGGGATCATCGCCATAGGCATCTTTCTCCGGAAACGGCGTGCAGCGGGCCACCGGCGTACCGAACACCGCTTTCACACGGTCAACGAACTGCCGGGCCGTCAGACGCTCCCTGAGAACACCCACCACGCCTGTACCGATGCTGTCAGGTCCTGACACGGGCATCATGAACTCATAAGCGGGCATCTCATAAGGATGCACCTGCCGCAGTGTGTCCTCAACCTTGCCACGAAGCCACGAGGGCAACATCACCTCTATGCGCGTCTCCGCCTCATGATGTATCTCGCCCTGCTCACCGACAAAAGGATGTGAGCCGTCAAGAGCGCGGAATGTCCCGGTGCCCTCAACATTGTACGAGCAGCAGTCATAAGTGCCGAAACTACCCGCGCCGGCATCAAAAAGAGCCATCCGCACACTCTCGGCATGCGCCTCGGGAACCATCGTCACCAACTTCAGAAAACGCGGCGGCAAGGGCGCAAGGGTGCTTTTCACTTCAACACCCAGCATCCCGGCCATGGTGTATGACACCCCGCCGGGAGTGTTGTCCACAGCCGTATGGTTTGAGTAGACGCTTATACCGGCTGCTATGGCGTTCATCACCGACACCTCAACCGGCGTAGAACCAGTGAGATGCTTCAGCCCCTTGAAAATCAGGGGATGATGTGACACTATCAGATTGCAGCCCAACGATATGGCCTCGTCAACAATCTTCGGTGTGACATCCACGCAGATCAGCACGCCGGTACATTCAGTGGCACCGTTGCCAACCTGAAGACCGGTGTTGTCCCAGTCCTCCTGAAACGCACGGGGGGCGAACGCCTCGATAGCCTGTATTATCTCAGCAATGCGCATTGTCAGACATTCTATTATTTCTCCTTGACATCCAGTTTCAGTGCCAGTTCATCAAGCTGCTTGTCATCAAGGGCAGCCGGAGCGTCAAGCATCACATCGCGACCGGAATTGTTCTTGGGGAAAGCAATGCAGTCACGTATAGAGTCAAGGCCGGCAAAGAGGCTCACCCAACGGTCCAGACCATAGGCAAGACCGCCATGAGGAGGCGCGCCGTATTTGAAAGCGTTCATCAGGAAGCCGAACTGTTCCTGAGCTTTTTCAGGCGTAAAGCCAAGTATCTCGAACATCTTGGCCTGCAGTGCGCTGTCATGTATACGGATCGAGCCACCGCCCACTTCAACGCCGTTCACAACCATGTCATAGGCATCGGCGCGCACAGCGGCAGGGTCAGTGTCAAGCATCGGAATATCCTCGTCTTTGGGGTGTGTGAACGGATGGTGCATGGCCATCAGACGCTGCTCCTCGTCGCTCCACTCAAACATCGGGAAATCAACCACCCACAGACAGGCAAACTTGTTCTTGTCACGAAGTCCAAGCTGATTGCCCATTTCCAGACGCAGTTCACAGAGCTGTTTGCGTGTACGCATGGCATCATCACCGCTCAGAATCAGAATCAGATCGCCCGGTTCAGCATCCATTGCCTTGCGGAGTTCCTGAAGCTGCTCCTGCGTATAGAACTTGTCGACCGATGATTTCACGGTGCCGTCCTCGCCCACACGTGCATAGACCATACCTTTTGCGCCTATCTGCGGACGTTTCACAAACTCGGTCAGTGCGTCAAGCTGCTTGCGCGTGTAGCCGGCAGCGCCCTTGGCGCATATGCCGCCTATGTATTCCGCATTGTCAAACACACTGAAACCATGACCTTTGAGCACATCCATAAGTTCAACAAAACGCATTCCGAAACGCAGGTCAGGCTTGTCAGATCCATAATATTTCATGGCATCGGCCCACGGCATGCGCATGAACGGCTCTGTCAGTTCAACTCCGCGCAGCTCCTTGAAAAGATGCTTGGCCATGCCCTCAAAAAGTTCTATTATATCATTCTGCTCCACAAAACTCATCTCACAGTCTATCTGTGTGAACTCGGGCTGACGGTCGGCACGGAGATCCTCATCACGGAAACATTTCACAATCTGGAAGTACCGGTCCATGCCTGACACCATCAGGAGCTGCTTGAGGGTCTGCGGTGACTGCGGAAGGGCATAGAACTGTCCCGGATTCATGCGCGACGGCACCACGAAGTCACGTGCACCTTCAGGCGTAGATCCCACAAGCATCGGCGTCTCTATCTCCAGAAAACCTTTTGAGTCAAGGTAGCGGCGTACCTCCATGGTCATGCGGTGGCGCAGTTCCAGATTGCGGCGCACAGCCCCGCGGCGCAGATCCAGATAACGGTATTTCATGCGCAGGTCATCGCCGCCGTCGGTATTGTCCTCAATGGTAAACGGAGGCACCTCTGATGCGTTCAGCACTTTCAGGCCATCGGCAATGATCTCTATGTCGCCCGTATCAAGATGGCTGTTCTTGCTCGAGCGCTCGGCCACTGTACCCGTGACCTGCACAACGAACTCACGGCCAAGATGATTGGCCGCATCGTTGAGCTGAGCATTGTCGGCGTCATTGAAAACAACCTGCGTAATGCCGTAACGGTCACGCAGATCCATGAATGTCATGCCACCCATCCGGCGTGTGCGCTGCACCCATCCGGCAAGAGTGACGTGTCTGCCCACATCAGACAGACGCAGTTCTCCACACGTGTTGCTTCTATACATATCGTTTTGTGTTAATGTTCTATATCATAGGCGCATACACACCATTTGCAGCATACGGCACATCCGCGCCGACGCCACACTACAAAGTTACAGAAAAAACTTCTAACAGCAATCATTCAGGCTCTTGTTTTTCCACACCGTCAAAACAACAGACAGGACACATATTTTGCCCTACCCCATTCTCACTATAAGAGACTGTTTAAAACATCTTCTTATAATGCAGCCGGAGTTTTTTATAACACAACAGAGGCCTGCCGTTACCGGCAGACCTCTGCTGAAACTATTGTTGCCTCGCTATTTATCAGTCGTTGATAACCTCGGCGTGTTCAACGTCAATGACGTCATTGCCGTCATAGCTGAGCTGCGCGTCAATGTCATCTTTCGATGTCACCACCAGACGCTGGTACTGGCGCAGACCGGTACCGGCGGGGATAAGGTGTCCGCAGATAACGTTCTCCTTCATGCCCTCAAGCGAGTCTGATTTGCCGTTGATGGCTGCCTCATTGAGCACCTTGGTGGTCTCCTGGAATGAAGCCGCCGACATGAAGCTTGATGTCTGCAATGCGGCACGTGTTATGCCCTGCAGAATCTGCTCGGATGTAGCAGGCACGGCATCGCGGGCGGTGATGGTACGCAGGTCGCGGCGTTTCAGGGCCGAGTTCTCGTCGCGGAGCTTGCGGGCGGTGATGATCATACCCGGCTGCACTGTCTCGGAGTCTCCGGCATCGGTAACCACTTTCTTGCCCCAGATGCGGTCATTCTCGTCCATAAAGTCGCGCTTGTCAACAATCTGCTGCTCAAGGAAGTTGGTATCACCCGGATCAAGAATATTGACTTTGCGCATCATCTGGCGCACAATCACCTCAAAGTGCTTGTCGTTGATCTTCACACCCTGCATGCGGTACACGTCCTGAACCTCATTGACAATGTACTCCTGCACGGCCGTCGGACCCATGATGTTGAGGATGTCCGCCGGGGTGATGGAACCGTCAGAGAGCGGTGTGCCGGCGCGCACATAGTCGTTTTCCTGCACAAGCATCTGCTTGGACAGCGGAATGAGATATTTCTTGACTTCGCCGAGTTTGCTTGTCACTGAGATCTCACGGTTACCGCGTTTCACCTTGCCGAATTTCACCTCACCGTCAATCTCGGAGACAATGGCGGGATTCGACGGGTTACGGGCCTCGAACAGCTCTGTCACACGCGGCAGACCGCCGGTGATGTCACCGGCACCTCCGGTGGCACGCGGAATCTTGATGACAAGATCACCGGGCTTGATCTCCTGACCTTCCTCAAGAAGCAGGTGGGCGCCCACAGGCAACGAGTAGGTCTTGACAATTGTGCCGTCGTTGTCGGTGATGTTCACTTCGGGGTTCTTGGCACGGTCACGGCTCTCAATGATAACGCGGTCCTCAAGGCCTGACTGCTCGTCGACATCGGTGCGGAATGTCACACCCTCTATGAGGTTGCTGTATTTTATCTTGCCACCAACTTCGCTGACAATCACAGCATTGAAGGGGTCCCATTCGCAGATCACATCGCCTTTCACAACCTTATCGCCGTTGTTGAAATACAGTTTGGCGCCATAAGGGATGTTGGCGTTGGTGAGCATCATGCCCGTGTTGGGATCAGTGATGCGCATCTCGGCCAGACGGCCGATGACAACCTGCACGGGGCGTCCGTTGCTGCCTATCTCCTCGGTGGCGACGGTGCGGAGCTCGTCAATTTCCAGATTACCTTCATAGCGTGAGGTCACTGAGTTCACGGCAGCCACGTTGCTGGCCACACCGCCCACGTGGAATGTACGCAGCGTCAGCTGGGTTCCGGGCTCACCGATTGACTGTGCCGCTATCACGCCCACAGCCTCACCCTGCTGAACCAGACGGTTGTTGGAGAGGTTGCGGCCATAACACTTGGCGCACACGCCTTTCTTGCTCTCACAGGTGAGAACGGAGCGTATCTCAACGCTCTCTATCGGAGAAGCGTCTATACGGTCAGCGGCGGCATCGTTGATCTCTTCGCCGGCGGCAACTATGATCTCGCCGTTTGTGGGGTCAACAATGTCATGCACCGATACACGGCCCAGAATGCGCTCGCCAAGTGAGGCTATCACCTCGTCGTTCTTCTTGATGGCCGTGCACACAAGGCCGCGGAGAGTGCCGCAATCCTCCTCATTGATGATCACATCATGTGCAACGTCAACAAGACGGCGTGTCAGATAACCGGCGTCGGCAGTCTTCAGGGCCGTATCGGCAAGACCCTTGCGGGCACCATGCGTCGAAATGAAGTACTCAAGCACTGACAGACCCTCCTTGAAGTTTGCAAGAATCGGGTTCTCGATGATCTGACCGCCCTCGGCACCTGCCTTCTGCGGCTTGGCCATAAGGCCGCGCATGCCCGCAAGCTGACGGATCTGGTCCTTTGATCCACGGGCACCGGAGTCAAGCATCATGAACACTGAGTTGAAGCCCTTGTTGGCCTCTGTCATCTGTTTCATGAGCACATCGGTAAGCTTGGAGTTGACATGTGTCCAGATATCAATGATCTGGTTGTAACGCTCTGTGTTGGTGATGAAGCCCATGGCATAGTTGTTCATCACCTCCTCAACCTGTGCGTAGCCCTCGGAGACAATCGCCTCTTTCTCGGCAGGGATGATCACATCGCCGAGATTGAATGACAGTCCTCCGCGGAAGGCCATATAGTAACCCAGGTTCTTGATATCGTCCAGGAACTGGGCCGAACGCGGAATACCGCATTTCTTGATGACACGCGATATGATGTTGCGCAATGATTTCTTTGAGAGAATCTCATTGACATAGCCTATCTCGGAGGGCACATACTGGTTCACAAGCACACGTCCCACAGATGTGTTCTCCACAAGATGTGTTATGTGGTTGCCTTCGGCATCAACATCGTCCACCATCACACTCACCGGAGCATGCAGTGTCACTTTGCCTTCGTTATATGCAATCTGAGCCTCCTCGGGACCGTAGAAAACGGTTCCCTCGCCCTTGTCGCCGGGACGAAGTTTGGTGATATAGTAAAGTCCAAGTACCATGTCCTGCGACGGCACGGTTATAGGAGCGCCGTTGGCAGGATTGAGGATATTGTGGGCACCCAGCATCAGCATCTGTGCCTCAAGGATAGCCTCATTGCCAAGGGGAAGGTGCACAGCCATCTGGTCACCGTCAAAGTCGGCGTTGAATGCCGTACATGCCAGCGGGTGCAGCTGTATGGCCTTGCCCTCGATCATCTTGGGCTGGAATGCCTGGATACCCAGACGGTGAAGTGTCGGGGCACGGTTCAGAAGCACCGGATGTCCTTTCATCACATATTCCAGGATGTCCCATACAACCGGTTCCTTGCGGTCAACGATCTTCTTGGCGCTCTTCACTGTCTTCACAATGCCGCGCTCAATGAGTTTGCGGATCACAAAGGGCTTGTAAAGCTCGGCAGCCATATATTTGGGGATACCGCACTCATGCATCTTCAACTCGGGGCCTACCACAATCACGGAACGTGCCGAGTAGTCCACACGCTTACCAAGAAGATTCTGACGGAAGCGGCCCTGCTTTCCTTTCAGCGAGTCTGAAAGTGACTTGAGGGGACGGTTGGCATCGCTCTTGACAGCTGATGACTTGCGCGAGTTGTCAAGCAGAGAGTCAACTGCCTCCTGAAGCATACGCTTCTCATTGCGCAGAATCACATCCGGAGCTTTGATCTCGATGAGACGTTTCAGACGGTTGTTGCGGATGATGACACGACGATACAGATCATTGAGGTCGGAAGTGGCGAAACGTCCGCCATCAAGCGGCACAAGAGGACGCAGTTCCGGCGGAATCACAGGCACCGCCTGGAGTATCATCCACTCAGGCTTGTTGCGGTGACGCGACGCACGGAAGCTCTCAACAACCTGAAGGCGCTTGAGGGCCTCGGTCTTGCGCTGCTGTGAACCGTCAGTGTCGGCCTGATGGCGCAACTGATAGCTCAGTGAGTCCAGATCAAGCTGGGTCAGAAGCGTATAGATAGCCTCTGCACCCATCTTGGCCACAAACTTGTTGGGATCATTATCATCAAGCGACGCATTGTCGGGAAGACTGTCTATGATGTTGAAGTACTCATCCTCAGTGAGCAGGTCAAGACGCTCAACACCTTCCACAGTGCCGGGGTTGATGACAATATAACGCTCATAATAGATGACAGAGTCAAGTTTCTTGGAGGGGAGTCCCAGCAGATAACCTATCTTGTTGGGCAGCGAGCGGAAATACCATATGTGTGCCACAGGAACCACAAGCTTGATGTGTCCCATGCGCTCACGGCGCACTTTCTTCTCCGTAACCTCCACACCGCAGCGGTCGCAGACAATGCCTTTGTAACGGATACGCTTGTATTTGCCGCAATGGCACTCATAGTCCTTCACCGGACCGAAGATGCGCTCACAGAACAGTCCGTCGCGCTCAGGCTTGTAGGTACGGTAGTTGATGGTTTCGGGTTTGAGGACCTCGCCGCTCGATTTCTCCAGAATCTCCTCGGGCGAAGCAAGCCCGATGGTGATCTTTGAGAAACCGTTCTTTTGTTTGTTGTCTTTTCTAAAAGCCATATTTGGAAAAAAGTCTTTGCTTGGAGTAAGATGAGTGTGCTATGATTATTGTTCAAGGTTGATGCTCAGACCCAGTCCGCGGAGCTCATGCAGCAACACATTCAAGCTCTCCGGAATGCCGGGTGTAGGCATCGAGTCACCTTTAACTATGGCCTCATACGCTTTGCTGCGGCCATTCACATCGTCACTCTTGATGGTAAGAATCTCCTGAAGTATATGTGAGGCTCCGAAAGCTTCAAGAGCCCACACCTCCATCTCTCCGAAACGCTGGCCGCCGAACTGGGCTTTACCGCCAAGAGGCTGCTGCGTGATCAGCGAGTACGGGCCAATGGAACGGGCATGCATCTTGTCCTCGACCATGTGACCAAGCTTCAGCATATAGATCACACCCACGGTGGCCGGCTGGTCAAAGCGCTCGCCGGTGCCGCCGTCATAGAGGTATGTCTTGCCGTAGCGCGGCAGTCCGGCCTTGTCAGTCCACTCGTTGAGGTCATCAAGGGTGGCACCGTCAAAAATCGGAGTGGCGAATTTCTCACCAAGTTCACGGCCTGCCCAGCCAAGAACAGTCTCGAAGATCTGTCCCAGGTTCATACGCGAGGGCACACCCAGCGGGTTAAGCACGATGTCGACAGGTGTTCCGTCGGCCAGGAAAGGCATATCCTCCTGACGCACAATGCGGCTCACAATACCCTTGTTACCGTGACGTCCGGCCATCTTGTCACCCACGCTGATCTTACGCTTCTTGGCAATGTAGACCTTGGCTATCTGCATGATGCCTGAGGGCAGCTCATCGCCTATGCTTATATCAAACTTCTTGCGGCGAAGCTGGGCGTCAAGTTCCTTGGCCTTGCGCAGATAGTTCTGTATGGTGCGGCTTATAAGCTCATTCTTGTGGGCGTCAGAGGTCCACTTGCTCAGGTTCACCGTGTCATAGTCAATGTCCTTGAGCACAGCAGCCGTGAAACGGGCGCCCTTAGGGATGATCTCGCTGCCGATAAAGTCTTTCACACCCTGCGATGTTTTGCCCGATGTGAGTGTCATCAGCTTGCTGACCAGAAGATCCTTCAAAGCGTTGATCTTCTCCTCGAACTCGGCATCCAGAATAGGCAGTTGGGCCTGTGCGGCCTTGTTCTTGCCCTTCTTCATTATGCGTGTGAACAGATTGGTGCCTATCACAACACCTTTCAGCGACGGCGAAGCCTTCAGCGACGCATCCTTGACATCGCCGGCTTTGTCACCGAAGATGGCGCGCAGCAGCTTCTCCTCAGGGGTGGGATCGCTCTCGCCCTTGGGCGTGATCTTACCTATCATGATATCGCCCGGCACAACATGTGCGCCCACACGGATTATACCGCCCTCGTTGAGGTCCTTGGTGGCATCCTCGCTGACATTGGGGATATCATTGGTCAGCTCCTCCATGCCACGCTTTGTCTCTCGCACCTCAAGGGCATATTCGTCAACATGCACGGATGTGAGTATATCCTCGCGCACAACACGCTCATTGAGCACAATGGCATCCTCATAGTTATAACCCTTCCAGGGCATGAATGCCACTTTCAGGTTGCGGCCCAGGGCAAGCTCGCCGTTCTCGGTTGAATAGCCCTCGGTGAGTATATCGCCACGCTCCACACGCTGTCCTTTCACACAGATAGGACGCAGGTCAATGGTCGTGCTCTGGTTGGTCTTGCGGAATTTGGGGATGGAGTATTCCTTGACAGCATCGTCAAAAGCCACAAACTCCTCATCCTCGGTACGGTCATAGCGCACCACAATCCTGGTGGCATCAACAAACTCAACAACGCCCGGGCCCTCGGCCATGATCTGGGTGCGTGAGTCGCGGATCAGCTGACCCTCGATGCCCGTGCCCACAATCGGAGCCTCGCTGCGCAGCAGAGGCACAGCCTGACGCATCATGTTTGATCCCATGAGCGCACGGTTGGCGTCATCATGCTCCAGGAACGGAATCAGTGAAGCCGCTATTGACGCTATCTGCGCCGGTGACACATCCATCAGCTGAACATCGCCCGGGGCAACAACAGGGAAATCGGCGTCAAGACGCGCTTTCACCTTGTCACGCACAAATGTGCCGTCAGCATTCAGCGGTGCATTGCCCTGAGCAATCACCTTGCCCTCCTCGATCTCGGCGGTCAGATAGACAACCTCATCGTTGTTGAGGTCAACCTTGGCATTCTCCACCTTGCGGTAAGGCGTCTCTATGAAACCAAGATCATTTATCTTGGCATACACACACAGCGAACTGATAAGACCGATGTTCGGGCCTTCAGGAGTCTCGATGGGGCACAGACGGCCATAGTGCGTATAGTGCACGTCGCGCACCTCGAAACCGGCACGCTCACGCGACAGTCCGCCCGGGCCAAGAGCCGACAGACGGCGCTTGTGGGTGATCTCGGCCAGAGGATTCGTCTGGTCCATGAACTGCGACAGCGCATTGGTGCCGAAATATGTATTGATCACTGACGAGATGGTCTTGGCATTGATCAGATCAATGGGCGTGAACGTCTCATTGTCACGGACATTCATGCGCTCACGGATTGTGCGCGACATACGTGCCAGACCCACGGCGAACTGATTGTAGAGCTGCTCGCCGACAGTGCGGACACGACGGTTGCTCAGATGGTCAATGTCATCAACATCCGTCTTGGAATTTATAAGTTCAATCAGATACTTGATGATGGCGATGATATCCTCGCGGGTCAGCACCTTCACATCCATCGATGTGCCCAGATCAAGTTTCTTGTTTATGCGGTAGCGGCCAACCTCGCCAAGGTCATAGCGCTTTTCAGAGAAGAAAAGATTGGTGATGACCTCGCGCGCCGACGCATCATCCGGTGGCTCGGCGTTGCGCAGCTGCCTGTAGATATATTGTATGGCCTCCTTCTCTGAGTTGGTCGGGTCCTTGTGCAGAGTGTTGGAGATGATTGAATAGTCACTGGCATTGGCATCCTCCTTGTGGATGAGGATTGAAGCCACACCACTCTCAATGATCTCATCTATATGACTCTCGTCAAGCACGCTCTCACGCTCCAGAACAACCTCATTGCGCTCAATGGTGGTCACCTCGCCGGTATCCTGATCCACAAAGTCCTCATTCCAGGTCTTCAACACACGGGCAGCAAGAGTGCGGCCCACAGCCTTCTTGAGATTGGTCTTGTTGACCTTGATCTCCTCGGCCAGGCCAAAGATCTCGATGATATCCTTGTCACTCTCAAGACCTATGGCACGCAGAAGCGTGGTTACAGGCAATTTCTTCTTGCGGTCAATGTAGGCATACATCACATTGTTGATGTCCGTGGCAAACTCAATCCAGCTGCCGCGGAACGGAATGATGCGCGCCGAATAAAGTTTCGTGCCGTTGGCATGCGTGCTCTGACCAAAGAAAACACCCGGTGAACGGTGCAGCTGCGACACAACGACACGCTCCGCGCCATTGATCACAAACGTGCCCTTCTCAGTCATATAAGGGATCGGACCCAGATACACATCCTGTATCACAGTGTCAAAATCCTCATGGTCCGGGTCGGTGCAATAAAGTTTTAACTTCGCCTTGAGAGGCACGCTGTACGTAAGGCCGCGCTCCAGACACTCCTCGATGGTATATCGCGGAGGATCTATATAATAGTCCAGAAATTCAAGGACAAAACTGTTGCGAGGATCCACAATGGGGAAATTCTCGGCAAACACCTTGTAGAGGCCTTCGTTGTTTCGTTGTTCAGGAGGGGTGTCAAGCTGCAGAAAGTCATGAAACGACTTCAGCTGAACCTCCAGAAAGTCGGGATAAGGAAGAGGATTCTTTACCGACGCAAAATTGACACGAGGTTTTGATACAGGAACTGACATCTATTGATATTAGTTATTTAGTGAAGGAAGTGTATCACTCCATAACGGCGGCTGTGTCATCTTTTTCCGACACTGTCTCCCGATTCCCTGAGACGCTGCACATCCGCGGTTCATAATCCGCTCCGGCACGCCTTCTACGGTAGGAAGAAACATTTCCATCCATGCCGCCCGGCTGTCTATGGAGATACTGATGATATGGTTGTTGGTGGCAGGCATTGTGTTCTTGTATGTCAGTTACGGCCTGCCGCCGGAAAAACGCACGCACATGCCCCGGTCAGGGACTACGCATACGTGAAAATTATGATAGACACGAAAGGTTAAGAATGACCCTCATCGGGCATTCTTAACCTAACATCCTGTCTATCAGGATTTATTATTTGAGCTCAACCTCAGCGCCGGCTTCTTCGAGTTCCTTTTTCAGGTTCTCGGCCTCAGCTTTGGGAAGACCTTCCTTGACTACTGAAGGTGCATTGTCTACCATCTCCTTAGCCTCTTTCAGACCAAGACCGGTGAGTTCTTTAACCTTCTTGACAACCTGCAGCTTGGCAGCGCCGGCAGCCTTGAGGACTACATCGAAGTTTGTTTTCTCTTCAGCACCTTCACCACCTGCGGCGGGAGCAGCGGCAACAGCAACAGCTGCAGCAGCGGGTTCAATTCCGTATTCGTCCTTGAGGATCTGGGCCAGTTCGTTGACTTCCTTAACGGTGAGGTTAACAAGTTGTTCAGCAAAAGCTTTTAAATCTGCCATTGTAGTAAGTATTTATTTGTTTGTTTTTTCTTGTTGGATAAAATGGATTTATTCTTTGTTGGAGAGAGTTTCCAGAATGCCGTGGAGTTTGGTGGCACCGCTCTGAAGAGCGCTGACAACATTCTTGGCCGGTGACTGCAGCAAGGCAACAACGTCGGCAATAAGCTCGTTCTTGCTCTTGATGGAAGCCAGCGCGTCAAGCTGATCGGCACCCATATAGACAGTCTCTTCAACATAGGCGGCCTTGAGAGCCGGGAGTGTGTCGCCTTTCTTCACAAAGTCCTTGAGAAGTTTGGCGGGCGCATTGCCCACATTGGTGCACATCAGAGAGGTGGATCCCTTCAGAGCCGGATACAGCTCCGTAAAGTCTCCGTCAAGGCTCTCAAGTGCCTTGTGAAGCAACGTGTTCTTGACAACCAGAAGCTTGATGTCAGCACCAAAGCAGGCACGACGCAGCGCCGATGTCTTCTCGGCGTCAAGTCCGGCAGTCTCTACCAGATAAAAACCATTGTACTCTTTGAGAGTATTGGCTATATTTTCGATTACTAAAGCCTTATCTTCTTTTTTCATGTCTGTGCGGTTTTAAGAGAGGATTAAGCGTCAACGCTCTTGGTGTCCACCTTGACACCCGGGCTCATAGTTGTCGAAAGATAGATACTCTTCAGATACGTTCCTTTGGCAGTGGCGGGTTTGAGCTTGATGAGAGTGTTCACAAACTCACGGGCATTGTCGCGGATCTGATCCGGTGTGAATGACACCTTGCCGATAGACGAGTGAACGATACCGTTCTTGTCCACCTTGAAGTCAATCTTACCCTTTTTCACTTCCTCCACAGCCTTGGCAACATCCATTGTCACCGTGCCGCTCTTGGGGTTAGGCATCAGGCCGCGCGGACCAAGTATACGTCCAAGCGCACCTATCTTACCCATGATAGCCGGCTGTGTGATGATGACATCAACATCTGTCCAGCCACCTTTGATTTTCTCTATGTACTCGTCAAGACCAACATAGTCGGCGCCGGCTGCCTTGGCGGCCTCCTCGGCGTCTGAGTTGCAGAGAACAAGCACGCGGACAACCTTTCCGGTTCCGTGAGGCAGGGTAACGACACCGCGCACCATCTGGTTGGCTTTACGCGGATCCACACCCAGGCGCACATCAATGTCAACAGAAGCGTCAAACTTTGCATAGTTCACTTCCTTGACCTTCTCCGAGGCCTCGGGCAAGGTGTAGGATTTCCCGGCTTCAATCTTCTCTAAAGCAATCTTCTGATTTTTGGTAAGTTTACTCATCGCGATTGAATTTTATTAGTTTTTTCCAGGGAATTCACCTGATACTGTGATACCCATACTTCTGGCTGTTCCGGCAACCATACGCATTGCCGACTCGACGGTGAAGCAGTTCAAATCGGGCATTTTGTCGGTAGCGATTTCCTTTACCTGCTCCCAGCTCACCGTGCCAACCTTGTTACGGTTGGGCTGTGCTGATCCGCTCTTGAGCTTTGTAGCCTCTTTGAGCTGGATGGCCACCGGCGGAGTCTTTACAACAAAGTCAAAGCTCTTGTCCGTGTAATACGTGATCACAACCGGAAGCACTTTACCTGCCTTGTCCTGGGTGCGGGCATTGAATTGCTTGCAAAACTCCATTATATTGATACCCTTTGAACCGAGAGCCGGTCCAACGGGAGGCGAGGGGTTTGCCGCTCCGCCTTTTATTTGCAGTTTAATCTGTCCAGCAATTTCTTTAGCCATTGTGTTTAAACTTTAATTAATATAAAACAGGGCGAGAGACCACGCACATTCCGCCGTAGAGCAATCCCCCGCTTCCGGCCCGTAACAGCCTTCCGTGGGAAACACCGCGGCGCGGAACACACATATCACTCTCTTTCCACTTGCGAAGTGGTCAACTCCATCGGGGTCTTGCGGCCAAAAATCTTGACGGAAACCTTGAGCTTTTTCTTCTCAGGATAAACCTCCTCAATAACAGCCGAAAAACCGCTGAACGCACCATCGTTGACCTTCACCGTCTCACCCACAATGTAGTCATTGACCGCATCATCGGTGGGATTGGCAAACTGGTCAGCCGTGCCGAGCATACGCATCACCTCTGCCTCGCGCAGACGCTCAGGGGCTGCCCCCTTCTCGCGGCCACGGAGAAAATCAATGACATTGCTCGTGTTGGTGAGCTCCATGATGACTTCGCCGGTGAGAATGGCATCAACAAACACGTAGCCGCTGTACAGGTTGCGCTCTTTCACAACCTTCTTGCCGCCACGCACTGCCAGAACCTTCTCAGTAGGGATCAGAACCTGGAAAACATAGTTACCGAGATTCGTATTGGCGCAAACCGCGTCAAGAACCTCTTTCACCTTGGCTTCCTTGCCGGAAATGGCACGCAGAACGTACCAACCCCGGCGGGGCGCTGACTGAACGGATTGTGTCTCTGTCTTGTCTGCCATTCCGATTCCTTACTTTTTAGCCGAGTCACCGACCGTATAGACAAACTCCATGATATTGCTCAGCACTTGGTCCATGATAAATATGATCAGAGCGATCATAACGGAAGCAACCAGGACTATCATCGCTGACTTCAGAAGCTGTTTCTTTGTTGGCCATGAAGTCTTATAACGAAGCTCGTCATAAGACTCCTCTATATTCGTAAGCAGTTTTAATTTCTTCATTGCTATTTCTTTTTTGCACGGGACGAGAGGCTCGAACTCCCGACACCTGGTTTTGGAGACCAGTGCTCTACCGACTGAGCTAGTCCCGTGTGTAAGACCCGGCACGCGGCCTGTGTCTGAGGCATCTGCCCCGCACCGGGTCTGTTCGGCTATCAAGTTACGCCGCGCTGTAGCGGGTATTACTCAATGATCTCTGTGATCTGGCCTGAACCTACGGTGCGGCCGCCTTCACGGATGGCGAAACGCAGACCCTGATCGCATGCAACGGGGTTGATCAGTTTCACCTTGATCTCAACGTGGTCACCGGGCATAACCATTTCAACACCCTCCGGAAGAGTGATCTCACCGGTCACGTCAAGTGTGCGGATGTAGAATTGGGGACGGTATTTGTTGTGGAACGGAGTGTGACGGCCACCTTCCTCTTTCTTGAGGATATAGACAGAAGCCTTGAACTCATCGTGGGGTTTCACAACACCCGGGTGGCAGATAACCATACCGCGCTTAACATCTTTCTTGTCGATACCGCGCAGAAGCAGACCTACGTTGTCACCGGCTTCACCTTCATCAAGAAGCTTGCGGAACATCTCCACACCGGTAACGGTTGATTTCAGGTTTGCACCCAGACCCATGATCTGCACTTCATCACCAACCTTGACAATACCTGTCTCGATACGGCCGGTGGCAACAGTTCCACGACCTGTGATTGAGAACACGTCCTCAACAGGCATCAGGAAGGGTTTGTCCACGTCACGCGGGGGCAGGGGAATCCAGTTGTCAACAGCATCCATCAGCTCAACAACCTTCTCTTCCCACTGGGGCTCGCCGTTGAGGGCACCGAGGGCAGAACCGCGGATGATGGGAGTGTTGTCGCCATCATACTCATACTGGTCGAGAAGTTCGCGCATGTCCATTTCTACGAGCTCAAGCATTTCCTCGTCATCAACCATGTCACATTTGTTCAGGAAGACAACAATGCGGGGCACGTTCACCTGACGGGCAAGCAGGATGTGCTCGCGGGTCTGGGGCATCGGACCGTCTGTAGCAGCCACAACGATGATAGCACCGTCCATCTGGGCAGCACCGGTAACCATGTTCTTCACATAGTCAGCGTGACCCGGG
>JAUNPQ010000012.1:0-2024 GCA_030536615.1 Bacteroidales bacterium
CAATTGAAATGAAAACATTTAAACTTGAGGCTCAGCCCCGTGTTGATCTGGGCAAAAAAGCCACCAAGGCACTGCGCGCAGCCGGTCAGATTCCTGTTGTTCTCAATGGCGGCGAGATTGTAGAACTTCCGTTCAAAGGCACACTTGAGCCGGGTCAGAAAATTGTAGAGATAGGCAATGGCAAAGGCCTGATAACAACAGACCTCGTTGTGACCAACGATGCTGTCCGCAAACTCATATATACTCCTGAGATTTATGCTGTTGAACTGAATTTCAATGGTAAAACCACTATGGCTGTCCTTAAGGATGCCCAGTTCCACCCCGTTAAGGACAATGTTCTTCATCTTGATTTCCTTGCTGTCAATGAGCAGAAGCCCGTTGTTATTGAGGTTCCTGTAAAACTTGAGGGTCACGCCGAAGGTGTTAAAGCCGGTGGTAAACTCAGTCTCAGCATGAAGAAACTCAAGGTAAAGGCTGTTTACACAAACATTCCCGAAAACCTTGTTGTAAATGTTGACAGCCTCGGACTTGGCAAGAGCCTTCAGGTAGGTGATCTGCATTTTGAGGGTCTTGAGCTTGTAAACGCCAAGAACGCTGTTGTATGCGCTGTTCAGCTCACACGTGCCGCACGTGGTGCCGCTCAGGCTGCCGCACAGTAATTCCTGAATGTTGACAAACCATACGGAATTTATTGTTAAATGAAATATCTTATTGTAGGTCTGGGCAATATCGGAGACGAATATCGCAACACACGCCACAATATAGGTTTTAAAATATTGGATGCCTTTGCTGAGGCATCCAATATTTCTTTTGAAACCGCCCGCTATGGCGACGTGGCCCGGTGCCGCCTTAAAAATAAGCAACTTGTGCTGCTGAAACCCTCCACATATATGAACCTGAGCGGCAATGCCGTGCGCTATTGGAAGGAAAAGGAGGGGATTGAGATTGAGAATATACTGGTTGTTGTCGATGATCTGGCACTGCCGTTCGGGGCAATCCGCATCAAAGGCAGTGGTAGCGATGCCGGCCATAATGGTCTGAAAAATATAGCTGAACTCCTTGGCACGCAGAATTATCCCCGGCTGAGATTCGGGATAGGAAACGATTTTCCGCGTGGCACACAGATTGACTACGTGTTGGGTAATTTCACACTTGATGAACGCCAGAAGCTGACTGTCAGGATAGATGTGGCAGTGGAAGCAATCAAGGAATTTGTTCTTGCCGGGATACAACGGGCCATGTGTAATTTTAACAAGAGTGTGTGATGGCATTCGGCCGATGAATATATGGCAACAGAGGAAAGAATTGACAAATGGCTGTGGGCCATGCGCGTGTTTAAGACGCGCACAATCGCCACTGAGGAGTGCAAGAAGGGACGTGTCAGTGTCGGGGCAGGCGATGGTGTTGTTGTAAAGCCGTCGCGCGTCATCAAAGTAGGTGATATTGTGCATGTCCGCAAACCACCGGTACAATATTCCTTCAGAGTGCTTGCGCTTACTGAAAACCGCCTGGGAGCAAAGCTTGTTCCTGAATACCTTGAGAATATAACACCAAAGGAGCAATATGACCTTCTTGATGTTGTACGGATTTCGGGCTTCGTGGATCGTCGCAAAGGACTTGGGCGTCCCACAAAACGCGAGGGACGCGAATTGAGTAAATTCACAGAGGAGGCCTTTGAAAACAACTGGTTCCTTGACTGGGATGATTCTGAGGAGGAATGAAAATATCCTCTTGGAGATTAATGACGATTTATTAAGGTATATTCACGGAAAGTTTGTACCTTTGCACCTGCTTATAGGCATATTTTATGTCTGTTATCCGCAATCTGTTATGGTTGTGGATGATTGATATCGCTGTATATCAGCATATTTAATGATATGACCTGAGGCCTATAACGCTTCTTTTTACTGACAAACAAGATATTTTTATACATAAAGATGAGGATACGTAATATATTTTATACCATAGCAGCGGCAGCTGTTCTGAGTTCATGCGGCACACCTAAGGAAATTGTATATTTTCAG
>JAUNPQ010000012.1:2034-39601 GCA_030536615.1 Bacteroidales bacterium
ATGCGACTGTCCAGACTGCAACTGACAGCATTGCTGATATGTCAGACAAATATATCACCATGCAGCCCGGAGACCGTATCACAATTGTTGTGAAGAGCAAAGACCCGGTGCTTGCTGATCTGTTCAATCTTCCTGTGGTTGGACATCGTGTGGGTTACACCCCCGGCATGGCGTCTACACAGAATCAGGACATGTCATGCTACACCGTTGACCCTCAGGGCGATATTGATTTTCCTATTCTCGGTAAAGTCAGAGTTGAGGGGCTTACACGCAGTCAGGTGGCGGCTGTCATCAAAGACAGGCTTATAAGCAATGACCTCATTAAAGACCCTGTTGTCACGGTTGACTATGCAAATCTTTATGTCTCTGTGTTGGGCGAGGTTACCAAACCCGGAAAATACATCATTGACAATGATAAGGTCACACTGTTGGATGCGATTGGCCTTGCAGGTGATCTGACCATTTACGGCAAGCGTACCGATGTTATTGTCATGCGTGAGGTTGACGGGAAACCGACCTATTACAAAGTAGATCTCACATCAGCAAAAAAATTAAATGAATCACCCGTATACTATCTTAAACAAAAAGACGTTGTTTATGTAGTGCCTAATGACACAAAAGCGCGTACATCAACTGTAAACGGCAATAACATTCGGTCCACATCATTCTGGATCTCGCTGGCATCGCTGTTGACAACGGTTGCTGTACTGGTATTCAAGTGATTATCTGAAAAATATTAACAACGTTATTTCCAACCTTAAAAACCGCGGACCAATGGCCGTTTCAAAAACTATTGCCAAACCAAAGCCTGAAAGTTTGAAAATACAGGATATTCTTTCAATATGCCTGACAAAATGGAGGTGGTTTGCATTTTCATTGTTGTGTACGCTTGGCTTTGCCGCATATTATATAGTGAAGACACCTCCTGTTTACACGCGCTATGCGTCTGTTCTGATAAAAGAGGATGGAAACGGAACGTCAACTTTCTCATCTGAGCTTGGCTCATTTGCCGATATGGGTATGTTCAGTGGCACCAGCAATGTTAACAATGAGCTGAACGCCATAAAAAGTCCGGCCAATATTGCTGAGGTTGTCAAGAATCTTCAACTGAACACATCTTATAGGAAGATAGGCATGATGCGTACCCGGTCCCTGTATGGCAAAGATCTTCCTATAACCGTAAAAATCCCTTCCGCAACAGATATGGAGGGTGTATCAATGACTATTGAACTCAATAAGAATGGTCATTACACTGTGACAGATATGAGCAAAAGCGGTCCTGACATAAAGCCGGATCAGTTTGACAAGTCAAAAGAATACAAAGGTGTTGTGGGAGATAGTCTTGACACACAGATCGGTAAGATAATAGTTGAGAAAACCGATTTTTTTGCTAATGCTCCATGCTTCAGGAAGAAAGACGAAGTCACTATAGGTGTGTATCGGTCACCGGTATACAGCGCCGTGGAGTCATGCCAGACCAAACTTAAGGCAGAGATCGGCGATGAGAAGACCTCAATCATTGACCTGACATATGAAGATGAGTCAATACAGCGTGCCGAGGACTTCTTGAATATGCTGATCAGTGTATACAATGAAAAATGGCTTCGTGACAAAAACCAGATAGCTGTCGGTACATCCAACTTCATCAATGAGCGCCTCAATGTCATTGAACAGGAACTTGGCAATGTTGACAGCGATATATCCGACTATAAGAGCGAGCATCTAATCCCGGATCTGCGCGAGACATCCGCCATGTATATGGAAAAAGCCAATGAGGCCAACCGCCAGCTCCTTAGCCTCAGCAATGAGCTTTCTGTGGCAAAGTATATCAAAGACTTCATAAACAAGGAAGCCAACCGCTTTGAGCTTTTACCTGCAAACATCGGACTTGGAAATGCCAATCTGGAGAAACAGATCACAGATTACAACCAGAAGATACTGCAGCGGAACAGCCTTGTGGCAAACAGCGGCGTCAACAATCCTCTTGTCACAGATTTAGATCATTCACTTGCCGCCATGCGCGCTTCGGTGAAAACAGCTATTGACAATCAGATTGCCGCCATAAACACCCAGATGAACGTGTTCCGTGGCAGCGAACGTCAGAGCACTGCGCAGATAGCGTCAACGCCTAATCAGGCCAAGTACCTTCTCTCCGTGGAACGTCAGCAGAAGGTGAAAGAGTCTCTGTACCTTTTCCTGTTGCAGAAACGCGAGGAAAATGAACTTTCACAATCGTTTACGGCATCCAATACCCGCATAATAACTCCGCCCACCGGCAGAATGTCTGCTACAGCGCCGGTTAAGAAGAACGTATTGATCGTTGCCCTGCTGCTTGGCCTGTTTATCCCGCTTGGTATTATCATTCTCCGTGAGAATATGAACACAAAGGTACGTGGCCGCAAAGATCTTGAGAATATGGCCGTGCCCTTTGCCGGTGAAATACCCTCCAAAAAGGCTAAACGTAAAGGCATTCTGGGGCGCTTTAAGAAGACACCGTCCGCCGCAGAGACAAAGATTCTTGTCAAAAACAAAAACAGGAACATCATCAATGAGGCATTCAGGATTGTGCGTACAAACGTGGAATTCATGCTTGAGCAGAATCCCTCAAGCAAGGTCATGATGCTTACCTCAATCAATCCCGGAAGCGGAAAATCATTTATTGCGGTCAATCTCGCTGCAAGCTATGCAATAAAGAACAAACGCACTGTTCTTGTTGACCTTGACCTCCGCAAAGCATCGTTGAACCGTTATATAAAAACACCCGGTATCGGTATTTCCGATTATCTCAGCAACCGTGTCGAGGATTGGCATGATCTTATTACGCCCGTACCCGGATACAATGGTTTTGACTTCATACCTACTGGCACAATACCGCCTAACCCGTCAGAGCTAATATACAGCAATCGTCTGGAAGCGCTCCTGAAAACATTGCGCGAGGATTACGATATTGTGATATTGGATTGTCCGCCAATAGATATTGTGGCAGATACATCAATCATCAACAAGTGGGCCGACTTGACCCTGTTTGTTGTCCGTGCAGGCGTGCTTGAGCGTGAAATGCTTCCTGTTGTTGAAAGTATATACATTGAAAAGAAATACAACAACATGTCAGTTATCCTTAACGGAACACCGGCATATGGCACTGAAGGCTACCGCCGGTTCGGGTATCATGTTGGCTATGGCTATGGCCACGGTTATGGCGGCTATACCGATGATGACGATGATTGATTGATTTCCTCCCTATGTTCTTCCTTACAAAAAAATTCACTCTTGCCGACAGTGGCATCTTTGACGGACTGACAGACTGGCATAGTCATGTACTGCCCGGCGTTGATGACGGTCTTAAGAACGCACAGGAGTCGTACGCGATTCTTGACCATTATGAGGAGCTGGGGGTGAGGGAGTTATGGCTGACGCCTCACATCATGGAGGATGTTCCCAATGATCCGGAAAGCCTGAAGCATAACTTCGAGGAGTTCAAAGGAGCCTATGCCGGTGGAATACAGCTCAATCTTGCGGCTGAGAATATGATTGACAATCTGTTTGAAAGCCGTTTGAAAGAAAGAAATCTGTTGCCGTTGGGCGGTAAGGGAAAGTCTCTTCTGGTTGAGACATCGTACTATAATCCGCCAATGGGATTGCAGCGGGTTCTTGCACAGATAAAAATTGACGGTCTGACGCCTGTATTGGCACATCCCGAACGGTATAGATATATGGCTATTCCTGATTATGAGCATCTTAAATCTACCGGTGTGCTTTTTCAGCTCAATATGCCATCGTTGATCGGAGCCTATGGCAAGACTGCCAAAGAGAAAGCAGAGGAATTCATGAAGCGGGGCTGGTATGAGTTTGTGGGCTTTGACCTGCACTCATATTCATCGTTGAAACGCTATCTTGAATGCAAACTTCCGGCCAAATTCATTGAGAAGATCAAATTGATCAATGAAGGCTCCAAGAACCTGATTTGAAGATATAACTTTTCCGGCCCGATATATTTTCGGGCTTTGTTTTTGCTGTCATATGCCATTCTGCAGGCTTGCGACGTTTGCCGGTGATTCGGTCTGTTCCGTAATTCGTATGCTTTGATATTTCACTGCCATGTGCCTTAAAAGGTGTTTAATAAATGTAAAAAACGCCTACAAGTGAGGTTAAATTATCAATTTTGTTCTGCTGCGCGTAAATCATTGAAAATCAACAAATTACCCCCCCATTTTATTGCGCAAAAATACGCTCTAATTTTTGACAGTTAGCGGATTTATTTGTAACTTTGTGGCGAAAAAGCGTAGATTTACTTCAATAAGCAATGAATAACGTTCTTTTTCCCGTTGAATTGTGTGTAAATATAAGAAAACTGATAATCTAAATTAACCTATAAAAAATACAGATCAATGAAAGAAGAGTTGTTGAAAAAAATTGCAGATCGTGAGATTGTAGCAGGTGTTGTGGGTCTCGGATATGTTGGTCTTCCTCTTGCTGTTGAAAAAGCCAAAGCCGGCTTCAAGACAATCGGTTTTGATGTTCAGGCAGAAAAGGTTGACCTTGTCAATCAAGGTCATAATTATATCGGGGATGTTGTTGACAACGATTTGAAACAACTTGTTGATGATGGGAAGCTTTCTGCAACCACTGATTTCAGCCGTCTCAGCGAGGTGGATTTCGTGGCAATCTGTGTGCCCACACCTCTTGATGCGCATCAGCAGCCCGATATCAACTACGTGGAATCATCGGCTCGTTCTGTTGCTAAATATCTTCACAAAGGTATGATGGTTGTTCTTGAGTCAACCACATATCCTGGCACAACTGAGGAGCTTCTCAAACCCATTCTTGAGCAATCCGGACTGAAATGCGGTGAGGATTTTTATCTTGGTTTCTCCCCTGAGCGTGTTGACCCCGGAAACGCCATCTACAAGACAAAGAATACTCCCAAGGTTGTGGGCGGTCTTGGTGCCGATGCCAGTGAGGTGATTTCTGCCATGTACGAGGCCGTGCTGCAGAACCAGGTGTTCCGCGCATCATCGCCTGCTGTGGCTGAGATGACTAAAATACTTGAGAATACATACCGCAACATCAATATCGGTCTTATAAATGAACTCGCTATCCTCTGCAACAGGATGAACATAAACCTCTGGGAGGTTATCGAGGCTGCCAAGACAAAACCATTCGGATTCACGGCGTTCTATCCCGGTCCCGGACTTGGCGGTCACTGCATCCCTCTTGATCCGTATTATCTGAGTTGGAAAGCCCGTGAATATGGCTTCCACACATCAATGATCGAAGCATCGATGATGGTCAATGACCGTATGCCCGAGTATTGTGTTGCACGTGCGGCTGACATTCTGAACCGTCGCTTCAAGAAATCACTCAACGGATCAAAAGTGCTTGTGCTTGGTGTGGCATACAAACAGGATATTGATGACTATCGTGAATCACCCGCTATAAGCGTGATTGAGAACCTGCGCAAGGAAGGTGCTGAGACAGTGTTCTTTGATCCCTATATTCCCAAATTCCGTCATCACGGCAAGACCTACGAGGGCGAGAAAGAGCTGACCGCCGAACTCATTGAGGGCGCAGATCTGGTGGTGATAACCGCATCGCACTCAAACGTTGACTATGATTTTGTGCAGAAACACGCAAAAGCCATTTTCGACACAAAGAATGTGACCAAGAACCTTCAGGACAAAGAGAACATAGAAGTTCTCTGATAGCGTTATGGACGAGAAAAAGAACTGGTTTGTTCATCCCTCAAGTTATGTGGATGACGATGTAACTGTGGGTGACGGCACAAAAATATGGCATTTCTGCCATGTGCAGAAAGGCGCGTCGCTTGGCAAAAACTGCTCTCTGGGCCAGAATGTCAACATCGGCAATAATGTGCGCATAGGCAACGGCGTCCGCATACAGAACAACGTATCCGTCTATGAAGGCGTGGAGATTGAGGACAATGTGTTCTGCGGCCCCTCATGCGTGTTCACCAATGTGACAACCCCGCGTGCCCATTTCCCGGTTCACGGCATATATGCACGGACACTGATAAAAGAAGGCGCTTCACTGGGAGCCAACTCAACTGTTGTCTGCGGACATACGGTTGGACGCAGCGCCTTGATAGCTGCCGGAGCGGTTGTGACACGCGATGTCAAGGACTATGCGCTTATGACCGGCGTCCCGGCCCGTCAGCTCGGTTGGGTGTGTGAATGTGGTAAGCGCCTCGGTGACACACTTGAGTGTGAATGCGGCCGCCGCTACCGCCTGAAAGAAAATGATATTTTGGAAAAAATCTAAGAATATGCAATTCAGAGATTTAAAAAAACAATACGAAGTTTTGAAAGAGGACATTGACAAAGCCATGCTTGACGTGGCAGCGTCAAGTGCATACATCAGCGGTCCTCAGGTAAAAGAACTTGAAAAAGAGCTTGCTGAATATGTTGGCGTGAAGCACTGCATAAGCTGTGCAAACGGTACGGATGCCCTCACACTTGCCCTCATGGCCTGGGGAGTTAAACCCGGTGACGCTGTGTTTGTTCCGGATTTCACGTTCTTCTCATCGGCAGAAGTCGTTTCATTTGAAGGCGCTACTCCTGTTTTTGTTGATGTTGACGCTGACACATTCAATATGGATCCCGAGGATCTTGAGCGCAAGATCGAGGAGACAATCAAAGCAGGCATTCTCACACCCAAGGCCATTATTACCGTTGACCTTTTCGGACTGCCGGCAAACTATCCGGCAATACGCGCCATCGCCGACAGACATGGACTTCCCATCCTTGAGGACAGCGCCCAGGGCTTTGGTGGAGCAATAGAGGGGCAGCGTGACTGCAGTTTCGGTGACATTGCAACCACATCATTCTTCCCGGCCAAACCGCTTGGGTGCTATGGCGATGGTGGTGCATGCTTCACTGACAATGACGAGTGGGCTGCCCTGATGGATTCATACCGGGTACATGGCAAGGGTACATTCAAATATGACAATGTGCGCATTGGCATGAACTCACGCCTTGACACTCTTCAGGCAGCCATTCTGCAGGTGAAACTGAAAGCCTTTGCTGACTATGAACTTGTCGATGTGAACAAAGCCGCCGTTGAATACACCAAGCGTCTTGACGGCGTGGTCGAGACTCCGGTGATGCCCCACGGATTCTATTCAAGCTGGGCACCGTACACCATCAAACTCGCTGACAAGCAGCAACGTGACGGCCTGCAGGCTCACCTTAAGGAAGCCGGTATCCCGTCAATGGTGTATTACCCTATTCCCATGCATAAAGAGACTGCATATAAGGATATGAACGTGAAAGACAGCTCATGCCCCGTCGCAACACATTTGTGCGATGTGGTGCTGTCACTGCCCATGCATCCGTATATTACAGTGGAACAAATTGATGAAATCTGCAAAGAAGTCAAAAAATACCTCGGAAAATAACGACGGTACAACAATCTTGAAAAAGCGTCGTAGAAGACTCCCGTTCTTGTACGAGCCTGTTATTCCTGTTGACTACACCGAACACGGTGTAGAAACAGGAGCCAAGATTGATGAGCAAAAAATTGACATACCTGACGTTGAATATATATTCAACACAACAAAGCCGTTCAATCTGGAGCAGACCAAGGAATGGCTTTGGGCGCATGGCTATGAGTTTGCACCGACCACGGTGATTGTTGATACGGACGATGGCAATGCTCTGGCAAAATATCGCGACCGGCATCCCAATTTCTTTGTGTCCATAATGCCGCTCAACAAAGTGCGCCACCTCAACACATTGCTCAACAGGGCCAATGAGGAGCTTGCTGACGGCGGATATCTTTGGTGCCATTGTCGCACAGCCGTACTGAAGCGTGAGCTGATAATGCAGAGGTTCCCGCCGGTGTTGAACAAAGTGGTGTATTTCGGGCATTATTTCTGGCATCGCTTTTCCGCTAAGATGCCGGGGCTGAAGAAAATCTATTTTGGAATAACAAAAGGCAAAAACCGCACCTACAACCGTGTGGAAGTACTTGGCCGCATGTATCGCGCCGGTTTTGAAGTTGTGGATGAAGAATTCCGTCTCGGAGAGTTCTTTGTGCTTGTACGTAAAGTGAAAGCACCGATATGGAACGACGAACCAACCTGCGGACCGCTTATAAAACTGCGCCGTGTGGGCAAAGGCGGCAAACTGATAGGAGTTTACAAATTCCGCACAATGTATTCCTATTCAGAATATCTTCAGCCATACCTCTATCAGCGTAATAAACTGCAGGAAGGTGGCAAATTCGCCGATGACTACCGTGTGACGGCATGGGGAAAGACATTCCGGAAATTGTGGATAGATGAACTGCCCATGATTATCAACATGCTTAAAGGCGATATGAAACTGGTAGGCGTACGTCCCCTCTCGCGACACTATTTCTCCCTGTACACGTCACAGATGCGGGAACTGCGCATAAAAGCCAAACCGGGTCTTCTTCCTCCTTTCTACTATGACAAGGAGTCACCAAAGACACTTGAGGAAGTGCAGGAATCCGAACGACGCTATCTTGAGGCATATCTGAAAAAACACTTTCTGACGGACTGGCGATATTTCTGGGGAACTTTCACCAATATCGTGTTCCGGGGCAAACGAAGTAAATAACACCCTTTAATTCAAAGACGAGATAAAGACAGCCGGCATATTCTGATGAACACGTTTTTCAAGAACATCTCTATTTATGGTGTATTGCCATTGGTGGGACGTTTTATAGGCTTCTTTCTGGTGCCTATATACGCGCGCGTGTTCAGTTCAGCAGAATATGGACAGATCCAGCTGGTCATAGCGCTTGTGAATTTTCTGGTGTATTTCATCTCGCTTGAATTCTATACATCTATCGGCAGATATTTCTATGACAGACCGGAGATGGACAGAAAACGCACCCTTGTGTCCACCGGCTTGTGGATGACGGTGATGTCAGCCGCATTAGTGGTGATTCTATCTTGATGACACGGCATTGCGCGGTGTGCTCCTTGCCGGCGTGGCATGGCTGGGTCTTGACGGTATATCGGCCTATCTGAACGTGATTCCGCGTTATACGGACAGAGCCAAGGCATACGTAATCATCAATGCGTGTGCCATCTTTGTGCGGGCTGCATCGACAATTGTCTATGTCCTTGTCCTTGACACCGGAATTGCTGGTGTTCTTTATGGGCATATGACCGGCACAGTTCTTGCAATAGTCAGCAATATCATTCTGTCAAGAAGATATTTAGGCATCACATTCAGTGTCAAGGACTCCCGGCTCATATTCAATTATGCCATTCTCCTCATGCCGGGTGTGATCATAACCGCCTTGTGGGTGCCAACAATACGCAAAGCCATAGAAGACATATTTTCCGTGGCCATTGTGGGACAGTTCGCCATGGCGGCAAGCATAACATCGCTGGCTACAATGTTCAAGAGCGCGCTTATGAATGCATGGCGTCCGTTGCTTTTTGAGCGCAGGAATGATCCGGCTTTTTTTGGCGAAGTCCGCAGAAACAGCAGCACTGTGGCTTTTGTCATTTTGGCCTTGAGCTGTTTTCTGACGCTGTTCTCATATGAGATTTGCCTCATCATAGGCACAGAAGAGTTTGTACAGAGCATGGTGTTCATCCCGTTCCTGTGCATGGTGGGCTATCTTCAGGCAGTGACGCAGCTCCGTGGATTCGGCCCGCTGATCACAGACCATACCTATGTTGACTCACTTGTGGCACTGCTTTCATATGCAGTAGGCCTCGGATTTCTTATCAGTGCAGGGACACGGCTGGGCCTCTTCGGCATAGGCATAGCCATAGTGCTGTATGAGCTTGTATATTACGTTGTTCTGTACCGTTACACACTTGTGAAAATACGTGATTTTTGCACATCGCTCATCGCACGTTCCGAGTATTTTGTTCTGGCACTGTTCATTGTCTGCGGTGTTGTTGCCATGCTCCATGCGCCGCTTGCGGTGCGCATAGCCGTCGGGGGGGCATTGCTTGTGACACTGCTGCATGTCAATGCACGCCACTATCATATTCTGACCAAAATAAAAGTTAGCGCATGAGTACAGTTGCCGGTAAAAAAATAGCGCATAGCGTGAGCTGGGGAATGATAGAGACACTCTCTGTCTACATTGTGCGCTTCTTTATTGGAATCGTCATAGCGCGCTTGCTGACCCCGGGCGATTACGGCCTCATCGGCATGATCACAATCTTTCTCTCTGTCTCGGATGTGTTTGTGAATGCCGGTTTCGGTCAGGCCTACATACAGAAAAAGAACGCCGGACAAGTTGATGCCAACACTGTTTTCCTGATCAATTTCATATTGGGATGCACAGTCTATGCCGCATTCTGGTTTCTGGCGCCGGTGATAGCCGACTTCTTCAACCAGCCGATTCTAACCATTCTTGTCAGAGTGTTTTTTGTGATAATAATAATCAACTCTCTGAACGTAATCCAGCAGTCCATAATCCGCAAAGAGCTACAGTTCAAACGCCGTGCCATTCTCACGGTGATTTCGTCGGTGACATCGGGAGTGATCGGCATTGTGTGCGCCTATAGCGGTCTTGGAGTGTGGAGTCTTGTGATACAGCAGATAAGCAGTAAGACAATATTGTGCATACTCCTTTACAGCACATCACCGTGGCGCCTCACCTTCCGTTTCTCGTCAGAGTCGGCGCGCTCCATGTTCGGATATGGCGCATGGCTCCTCTTGTCCAACCTTATAGGCACTATCTTCAACCAGTTCTATCGTTTCTTTGTCGGTAAAGCATATTCCCCCGATAAACTTGGCCTATATGAGCGCGGCCATCAGTTCGAATCAATGATTGCCGACACATTCAGCTGGGTTTTCGGGCAGGTATGTTTCCCGGTTATCGCCAAGATACAGGATGATATTGAGGAGGTCCGCAGAAAGATGAACGGATTTATCCGCTTTTCATGTTTTGTGGTCTTCCCGTTGCTTGCAATCCTGTTTGTGGTTGCCAAACCGATGATTATCATTCTCCTTACCGAGAAATGGGTGGCATGTGTGCCATTGTTGCAATGCTTCTGCGTTGTGGGCCTGATGAGTCCTCTGTACACCTTTTTGAGCCCGTTGCTGCAAGGCTTGGGGCATTCCCGCTGGGATATGACCCTGACGGCGTTTGTCTGTGCAGGAAGAATAATAAATGTATGTATATCATATAATTTCGGACTCCAATACATCATTTTGGGCGATTTTGCGGTTCTGCTTCTTGCTGTTGTAGCAGTGTCACTGTTGGTTAACAGAAAGATACATTACAATTATCTGACCACTGTATTCGGAATCAAATGGGTGATGATATCTACTTTGCTTGCAACACTTGTCGGGTGGCTTCTGTCAGGAGTGATTGCCAATGTCTATCTCCAGTTGTTTGTTCCGGCTGTGGTGATGGGCATTGTATATCTGGCAGTGATATATGTCGCAGACAGAACATTGATATCCTCATTGGTTACAATGATTCTAAAAAAGAAAAAGAATGAAAACGCTGACCGTTAAAATATCAGATAAATTTGTCCCTGAAAAGACATATGCCCTGAATGTTCTTCTGGGAGAGATTCTTGGGTTGGATTATGTCATCGAGCCACATGACAAGGAAGACACTGTCATATGCTTTGATGACCGTTCAATCACCATCAAAGACGCTTTCTGGAGGAATTTTGATGACGGCACGGAATATATCAGTGCCGGTAGTCTGCCGAAGCCCAAGAAGATGGAGTCTGCGTATGCTCCGGAGAAAGATATGATAGTTTTGTATGGTGACGGGACAATCAATAATGCAGGTGACAAGGAGTTCATATGCAACAACGACATACTTGCCGGTGCGTTTTTCATGCTGACACGTTGGGAAGAGATTGCCGTCAAAGAGCGTGACGCCCACAATCGTTTTCAGGCAATAAGTTCGGTAGCATATAAAAACGGATTCCTTGACCGTCCCGTGGTCAATGAGTACGCCGAGCTGTTGTGGAACATGCTGACGGCACTTGGCTATGCCGGAGAGCGGCGTCTGCAAGGCTATGAACTGGTGCCCACGCATGACATTGATTGGCTTGAGTTCAGACATTTCCGACGCAAGTCTCTGAAAATGGCTGCATATCAGCTGTTGAAGAAAAGGGCTGTGCGGAAATCAGTGAAACTGTTGGGAGATGTTTTTGGCGCGGATCCTTATGACCAGTTCGGCTATTTTATGAGGCAGAGCGAAAAGAACGGACTGAAGTCACATTTTTATTTCATGAGTGCCGCGCCTCATACTGATAGCTTTTCGGCTGACAATTATCTTGGACGACCTAAGTTCAGAAAAGTCCTGCAAAGTGTTGTCAGCAGAGGCCACAACGTTGGTTTTCATCCCGGATATTTCTCATACACAGACCCCGCGGAATGGTCCAGAGAGCATGACGCCCTCCGGAAAGTTGTAGGTACAGAGATTGTTGAAGGACGTCAGCACTTCCTTATGTTTGAAAACCCGACTACACTCAGACAGTGGGATGAGAACGGCATGACTCTTGACAGCACCTTGAGCTATGCCGACCATGAAGGATTCAGATGCGGAACAGGATGCGTCTATACATTCTATGATGTCATGAGCCGTAAACCGCTCCGGCTCAAAGAGCGTCCGCTTGTGGTGATGGACTGCACAGTGAACGGCTACCGCAATCTCACAAAAGAAGAACTGCTCGCTACATTCAGACATTATACCGACTTGGGCAAAAAGTACCGGATGCCCATAACCATACTTGTTCATAATTCATTTTTTTATGGCGTCAACCGGAAAGTATGGAAGGAATTATACCCAATAATACTATCAATGTAAAATGGCAATACCGTTTCTATTCATATTGGTCCTATCGCTGATATACCTTATATACAAAAGGAATATCGGAGGACTGCTCTGCTTGCTCACCTTGTTTCCCGATGTGATAGGCATGGTGCTCATACGTTCCGGCATAAGCGGTCTGGCCATGATAACAAAATATGGGCTGATGCTTGCGGTTGTATATCTTGCACGCGCCCAATTGGGTGAAAACGTGTCAAATATATGGCGCAGCCCCGTGTCAAAGCTATTCTATGCATTGATAGTTGTTATGTTCCTTCACAATGAGGTGCTGGTTGGCGGAGCATCCGCACATGTTGAGATTGCCACCTTCCAGCTGAATATTGTGCTCAGAATACTGATACCGTGGATTCTGCTGATGTTGTGTGCGAATGACAAGAATACCATCACACAGTATTGCAAGGCTGTGCCATGGTGGGGTCTGTTCTTCATGCTTGTATTTATATTCCTGATAGGCATAGCCAAGGAAAATTTTGACAATCGTATGTCAATGACTGAGGAAACCGGTATAAACAGTATTTCATTGTCACGCTATGCCGCCATGACATTCTGCGGAACACTTGTTTGTCTGGTTATGAAATGCTCAAAGACCATGAAATATGCTTATGCCGGCATCCTGATTATGTCTGCATTTGTGCTGCTTCTGGCATCACAGCGCGGGTCTGTTGTAGGCGTGGGACTTGCGGTTGTGGTAGCTCTTGGCTTTATAATGATAAAACGCAGGATGTTCGGTCAGTACATAGCAGTGTTATTCAGTATCGTCATTCTCGTATTTATTCTGTTGAGTTATTTTGACTTTCAGGTATTCAGCAGATTTGAGGAACTCAAAGACTATGAATCGATGTATCGCTATGCCGATTATGGAATAGCATGGAAAGCCTACTCCGAAAATGATTACATCTGGGGACTTGGCTCTATGGGCTACAGCGCATATACAAACGGATTCAGACAATATCCTCATAGCTTTATACTGGAGTTGATGAGTGAATATGGTATAGTTGGTCTGATATTCGCGCTGACTGTCCTGATATACGGCATTAAACTGACAATCCGTGTGTTCAAGAGCAATACAAGCATCAACCCGATGATGACCATTCCGATGATATGGCTGGCATTGTTGTGCTCGGCTTTGGTGAGCGCCGATTTCCTACATAATGCCCAGTTTTTCCTTGTGACAGGTATGCTTGTGCTGACTGCACAGAATGTAAATGCAAACGATGATGTAGAACTACTTGAAGATGAAACCGAGTCCGAAACAATTGAGACGAGATAAGCTCTTGTATGTAAGCTGTCATGATGTTGAGAAGGATCCCGGAGTTGAGAAAAAGATTGTCGGGATGTGTGCCGCTGCCCGAGCAAACGGATTTGAGACTGAGCGGATCACTGAGGTGTGCAAAAGTCTGGATGCACGCAGACGCCTCGTTGATCGGGTGGCCGGAACAGATGCACGAATAATAATATTCAGGAGTTTTGGAGAGTGCGGCTTTGCTGTGCGGAGCCGCTTGAAAAAATTGCGCGCTGCCGGACATATCCTTATCTGCGACCAGCCGTCACCCATGACAACGATGTTCAATGAGATAAACCATTCTGGAGCATCATTTGCCAAGCGAATGTACAATTCAGTCATGGCCATATACACCGGCCCATGGGGATTCCGGCCTTATCACAGAGTTGTGGAGTATGCTCCGGAGTCATCTTTTTTCTCGTGGGGTAACAGGAAGCGATTGATGTTGTGCGGCAACGGTATAGACGTCAGCAGAGTGCCTGTCAGAAATTATGACGGAGGGACCCCGGACGGTTCGCTGCGCATGGTCGGTGTGGCAAATACGGCAGTGCATCATGGATATGACCGTCTGATAAAAGCTATGGCCATATATAATGGCAAACATGACAAAAAAGCCTATTTCAATATTATAGGCGGAAATTCTGATTCTCCGGTCATAATATCTTTGAAAAAACTGGCTCATGATCTGGGGATGGATGATTATGTTGAATTTTCCGGCTTCCGGGATCAGGATTTCATAAGCCATGCATATGACAGATCTGATCTGGCAATAGGATCTTTGGGTCTTTTCAGAAACAATCTTAATACATCCTCGATATTGAAGATCAGGGAGTATTGTCTGGCCGGGATACCATTTATGGCCGCCGGAGATGATCCTGATTTCATGACAGATATGTCGTTCAGAATTGTTGTGCCTAATGATGAGAGTATAGAACCCATAGCTTATGCCATTGAAGAGTTCACTCAGAGAAAGGACATGTTGACTCCCGGAGAAATACATGCATATGCAGTTGAACATCTCTCGCTTGAGAATAAATTCAAACAGATAACGGAGGGCTTGTTATGAAAGTGTTGATGATTGCACCTTATCCGGTGCCCGGAACGCCTATAAGAGGTGGTGTGGAGACGGTCACTTATAACCTTATTGAAGGATTCAAGGCTTGTCCTGACGTGCATGTCCTTGTTCTGGTGATGTGTCATGACAAAGATGCTGAACTGAAAGTTGCCGACAATATAACCGTGCGCTATCTTCATCAGGAGGGTGGCAGTCGCAAAGGCGAGCTTGCCGGCCACGGACGCAAAGTTATGGAAAGCATCATTGACGAGTGGCATCCGGATATCATACATATACAGGGTAACGGATCAAATTTCCTGCTTACGGACAGGAAGCGCAGGGATATCACTGTCCTGACCCAGCATGGTATTATCTGGAATGAGATGAAACAGTCAAAGAATCCACGTGTAAAGGCCAATATGTTCATAGCCCATATGATTGAACGCCTCAAGCGTGGCAACGTTGGCAACTGGGTATTTATTTCCAGATATAATCAGGACCTTAACAGTCGGAAATTTTTGAACAAATTAACATATAGGCAGTTGTATAACCCTGTCAATCCCGCATATTTCACCACAGCCTCCGCTTCGCGGAGCAAAGAGGGCTTTAAGCTCCTTTTCGTGGGACGTATCGTCCCACGAAAAGGGCTCAAAGCCCTTTTAGTGGGAATGGGGCAATCCGGCCTTAAAGACCGGATTGAACTCAATATTGTAGGCGGCTATGAGGATCCCGCATATGAGAATGAAATAAAGGGGGCAGTTGCCGCATATGGTCTGGAAAACAATGTGATATTCCATGGCTGGCGTACAAGTCAGGAAATTATAGAGATGTACAAAGATATAGATGCTCTGGTGCTCCCTTCATATCAGGAGACATTGCCATGTGTGATTGCTGAGGCTATGGCACTTGGCAAGCCTGTGATCGCCACCAAGGTGGGCGGAATCCCGGAAATGGTTGATGATGGTGAAACCGGATTCCTCTATGACGCGGACAATACAACTGAGCTTGTCGAGGTGCTTCAGCGCTTCGGCTCACTTAGCGATGAAGAAATGGAGCGGATGAGGCGTAAGGCTGTGGAGAAAGCCCGTGATCTTTATGAGCCTGCTTCAGTTGCACGGAAGCACGTGGAATTCTATAAGGAAATATTGAAGAGTTGATGGTCTCGTTTATAATAATAGGTAAAAACGAGGGTCAGAAACTCGTGAACTGTATAAAATCCGTAAAAGAATTTACGGATAAGGAGAAAGTAGGCAAATACGAAATAATCTATGTTGACAGCCAGTCAACTGATGATAGTGTTTCTTATGCCATAAATCAGGGAATAGAGAAAGTATTTGTCATAGACGGCAAATGCAATGCTGCCTTAGCTCGAAATATAGGCGCCAAAGATGCTGTGGGCGATTTCCTGTTTTTTCTTGACGGAGACATGGAGCTTCTGCCCGGATTCTGGAAAAAAATTGTGAATGAACGCGGCAAAATGATATATCCGGTTGTGTCAGGTATTGAGAATGACGTGCTCTATAACAACGACTGGGATTATATCATCTCACGCTACCGGCGCAAGTTCAAACCGGGTAAGGACCGTTACACTTCCACATTGGGAGGACTTATGTGTATAAACCGCGGTCTTTGGCGTATAGTGGGAGGTTTTGATGCCAGACTCAATATGAATGAGGACCTTGACTATGGTGTATTGCTTGCAAACAAAGGTTTCAAACTTTGCCGAAAGCCCGAATTGTGGGTTAATCACCATACGCGGTTTTACGGCTTGCGTGCCGAGTCTGAACATGGCATAAAATACACGGCAGTGTTTATACGCAAACATCTTTTCAATATCCCTGCGCAGATGCACATGTTGCCGTCAACATATTCGTACTGGCTGCTGCCCGTCTGCATTGCTCTGGCCTTTTTTGTGCCATGGTGGATGCCGCTGGCATTCTATCTGGCCGTGGTGATATACCGCACGGCACGCGTCATACACAAGACGGATATCGGGGTCAATCCGTTCAAAGTGTTTATCATACGTCTGAAGAAAGATTTTAAGTTCTGGTGGTATTTCCTTACATACTGGCCCGGAAAGCCGGCAGTTGAATACTCAAGAAGAGATACAGAGTGACAGTGGTAAGATCATTTGGAATATATATTTTGCTATGAAAATATTGATTGTCGGAAATTATAATAAAGGAAAGTTCAATGCGTTTGTCATTGAACAGGCTGAGGAACTGGCTCGCATGGGCGTTTCCGTTGAATATTTTGGGATCAAAGGGAAAGGCATGAAAGGTTACCTGAAAAACAGGAAAGCCCTGATTGAAAAGATTGATGAATGCAATCCGGATCTGATACATGCCCATTACGGACTGTCCGGTCTGTTGGCCACATTGCAGCGGAAAAAGCCTGTTGTCATAACATTCCACAACGGCGAGACCTTGTCAACTCTCCCCAACATACTTTCATCAATCGCGGCAAAGAGAAGCCGCTATGTGATTTATGTGGCTGAACATATCCGTAAACTCAGCTATCTCAAGGCAAAGAATTATTCCATAATTCCGTGTGGAGTCAACATAGAGGATCTGGAAATAACACCTTTTGACGAAGCCCGAAAAGAATTGGGCTTTGATGACAAAAAGAAATATATTCTCTTCGGAGGTGCTTTCAGCAATCTGCGCAAGAATTATCCATTGCTGAAACAGGCAGTGGAACTTCTGAAAGACCGTTATGACATTGAATGCATTGAGATGCGCGGAATGGACCGGAGTCAGATAACAAAACTCATGTGTGCAGTTGACTGCTTCGCGTTGCCTACAAAAAGCGAAGGATCTCCTCAGGCACTGAAAGAGGCAATGGGATGCAATTGTCCTATTGTGGCAACTGATGTTGCCGACATAAAAACGTTATTAGGCAATGTCCCCGGTCATTATATATGCACCTTTGAACCGGAGAATGTAGCCGATAGGCTTGTACAGGCCTTTGAATACGGCAAGCGCACCGAAGGCCGCAAACGCATTCTGGAACTCGGGCTGACAAATGACAGGATCGCAGAGCGCATATTGAAGATATATGAATCCATTCTGAACAACAGCAGGAAATGAGATTGGCATAACCACGGAATTTCAAGAACAAAGTATATATCAATCCATACAACATACAGGTCTAATTCATATGAAGAAAGTATTGATCACATTGGGACATCCGGCACATTTTTATATCTATAAGAATGTGATTCCGCGACTGAAAGCTGACGGATATAGTGTAGAGATATTGATAAAAAAGAAAGATGTGTTGGAGGATTTGCTGAAAAATGCGCAGATCCCTTATCACAATATACTGAAAGAAGGACGTAAAGATTCAAAATTCGCCATGGCATGGGCAATGCTGAAAAGGACCTGGCGTATCGGCAAATTCTGCATGAAATATAAACCCGACATCATCACCGGAACAAGTGTCGAGAACTCATATATCGGAAAACTGTTCCGCCGTCCGGTGATCAATGTAAATGAAGATGATGCGGCTGTGGTGCCTCTGTATGCCAAATTAGGCTATCCCTGGGCTACGGAGATACTGACACCTGTTGTCTGTGACAACGGCAAATGGAACGACAAGTCAACCAAATACGAAGGCTATCATGAACTTGCATATCTCCATCCAGATAATTTTACGCCTGATAAAAAAATAGTAGAAAAATATTTTTCAGCCGATGAACCGTATTTTATAATCCGGTTCGCAAAACTGACTGCCCATCATGATAAAGGCGTGAAAGGTATCAATGCCGGGATTGCGACCCGCATCATAGAAATTCTCAAGCCGCATGGACGCGTGTTCATCACTTCCGAGCGTGCTCTTGAACCTTCTCTTGAGCAGTACCGGATAGCGATAAATCCATTGGACATGCACCATATAATGGCCTTTGCATCAATATATATAGGTGACAGCCAGACAATGGCGGCTGAAGCCGGAGTGCTGGGCGTTCCGTTTGTACGCTTCAATGACTTTGTGGGGCGCATCAGTTATCTTGCGGAACTTGAAGACAAGTATCAGCTTGGATATGGCGTACCCACCAACGAGGAGAACAAACTATATGAAGTGATTGAGAAACTCATGTCAATGGAAAACAGAAAAGAAGTTTTCAATGAGCGCAGAAACCTCATGCTCAAAGATAAGATTGATGTCGCTGAATTCCTTACGTGGTATATTGAGAACTATCCCGAGAGTAAAACTACAGAATATAAAGCTTCCGGAACAATAAAAAATTGATCAGAAAAATGAAAAAGATAATGTTGGTGTTTGGAACGAGGCCGGAAGCCATCAAAATGGCACCTCTGGTGAAAGAGTTCCAGAAACATCCTGAGGATTTCCAGACAGTGGTCTGTGTGACCGGACAGCATCGTCAGATGCTGGATCAGGTACTGGATATATTCGAGATAAAACCGGATTATGATCTTGACATCATGAAGTCCGGTCAGGATCTTTATGACATCACATCGCGTGTGCTTCTGGGAATGAGAGACGTGTTGCGGGAATGTCACCCGGATGTTGTTCTTGTTCACGGGGATACAACGACATCAACAGCCGCCGCGCTTGCAGCATTCTATCAGCAGATCCCTGTGGGGCATGTTGAAGCGGGCCTGCGCACTTATAACATATACAGTCCGTGGCCCGAGGAGATGAATCGTCAGCTCACAGGCAGGATAACGACATATCATTTTGCACCGACCCCTCTAAGCAAAGGAAATCTTTTGGCCGAGGGAATAGCAGAATCAAAGATTTTGGTTACAGGCAATACGGTGATTGACGCCCTCTATATGGTTGTCGATAAAATCAAGCAGTCCGCGGAGCTCGATGCAAGCCTCAGACATCTTATTTCTGAGGGCGGTTATGATGTTGACAGGCTTAAGGACGGCAGAAAACTTGTGCTGATCACCGGTCACAGGCGTGAGAATTTTGGCGATGGGTTTATGTCCATCTGTCGTGCCATCAAGACATTGGCTGAGAAATATCCGGATGTCGACTTTGTATACCCCATGCATCTCAATCCGAATGTGCGCAATCCTATCCATGAGGTCTTTGGCGATATAACCGGCACAGACTCCAATATGTTCTTTATTGAGCCGCTTGAGTATATGTCATTCGTATATCTTATGGAAAAATCCGATATAGTTCTTACAGACAGCGGAGGCATTCAGGAAGAGGCTCCCGGGTTGGGAAAACCTGTCCTTGTGATGCGTGACACCACAGAGCGGCCCGAAGCGCTTGAAGCTGGAACGGTTAAACTTGTGGGAACAGATTGTGAGAGAATAGTCAATGAGGTCTCAAGACTGATTGATGATGACACCCACTACAAGGAAATGTCACAGGCCGTCAATCCGTATGGAGACGGAAAGGCCTGTGGCAGAATAGTTGAGAGTTTAAGATAATATAAAAACCGCAATAATATAATAGATATGAAAGCATGTTTTATGGGTCTTGGCTACATTGGCCTGCCTACAGCGATTATTGCCGCAAAAGAAGGTGGCATAGAAATAGTTGGAGTAGATATCAATCCGTCAGTGGTTGAACAGACCAATGCCGGACATCTGCACATAATAGAACCCGGTGTGGAGGCAATGCTTCAGGAAGTGGTGAGCAACGGCAAACTCCATGCATCTGTAAAGCCCGAGGTCAGCGATGCCTATTTTATGGTTGTCCCTACGCCTTTCAAAGGTAATCATGAACCTGATGTCAGCTATGTGGAGGCTGCGACACGCGCGGTTATTCCTTTGCTCAAAGAAGGGGATCTCTATGTCATAGAATCCACATCGCCGGTCGGAACAACAGAGATGATGGCTGAAATAATCTTTTCGGAACGTCCTGAACTGAAAGGGAAAATTTACATTGCTTATTGCCCCGAGCGCGTTCTGCCCGGAAATGTCATATATGAACTGGTAAATAATGATCGCGTTATCGGTGGCCTTGATGAGGCATCGACAAAAAAGGCTCAGGAATTCTACAGCCGGTTTGTGAAAGGTACACTCCATTCAACAAACGCCCGTACGGCCGAGATGTGCAAACTCACGGAGAATTCAAGCCGTGACGTGCAGATTGCTTTCGCCAATGAGTTGAGTCTGATATGTGATAAAGCCGGGATAAATGTCTGGGAATTGATAAATCTGGCAAACAAGCATCCGCGTGTAAACATCCTGCAGCCCGGATGCGGTGTGGGCGGTCATTGTATAGCGGTTGACCCGTACTTCATCACTGCTGATTTTCCGGCTGAGTCCAAAATCATTGCCACTGCGCGCGAGATAAACAATTACAAAGCTTTCTGGTGCGCCGAGAAGGTCAAGAACGCCATGCTTGAGTTTGAACTCAAAAATAACCGCAAACCGGTTGTTGCCATGATGGGCCTTGCGTTCAAACCCAATATTGATGACCTGCGCGAGTCACCGGCCAAGAATATTGTTGCAAAAGTGATGCAGGGCGCCAATAATGCTGATATCCTTGTTGTTGAGCCGTGTGTCAAGGAGCACAAAGTGTTCAAGCTCACAGACTATAAGGCGGCCTACGAGAAGGCTGACATCGTGGTTATGCTTACCGCTCATGACCAGTTCAAGACACTTCCGTATGACAATAACAAGGTGATTCTGGATTTCTGTGGTATTTACAAAAAGTAAATTCATACAGAGTATAAGTCACTGCATGTGAGTCCTATTTGAACTGCCCTATAACGGGCAGTTCAAAATAATTGTGAATGCATGAGAGATCTGAGACCACCGTTCGTTTCATCAACGATAGCTACACATCTTGACGGCTTCGGTGTTGAGAAAGTGAAGAGCTTCAGGGACATTGCCGGTAATCCGCCGTTGCGGCTCAACGGATTTGAGCATCTGCGCACGGAGATTGCCCGGCTGTCTGTGGCAAATCCCAACTCAATATTGTTTTACCGTGGACAGAATAAGGATTATTTGCGTGACAGGGTGTCTACAATCATGCCGTCAATTTACCGTAACGGCGCAGAACTTATTGATGACCGTAATCTGAAATTACGGTGGCGTGATCTGAAAATCAAGTCGCGGCTGTTATGCGAAGAGGTTGAAAAAAGAAAGATTGAAAATTATTCCATAATCAAATCAAGGAAACTTATCCAGTGGAGCATTCTCCAGCATTATGAGGCCGCAATGACGCCCTTGACTGATGTGACACAATCAATCCGTGTAGCCGCATCGTTCGCCACATTGAACAATGACTCAGACAGTGCCGTGATCTATGTGTTCGCGTTACCGTATTATCACAACCGCATATCACGTAATTCCGAGGAGGTCCTTACCAATATCCGCTTGTTGAGCCTATGTCCGTCAGAAGCCAAAAGACCGTATTATCAGGAAGGGTTTCTGATAGGAGAGGAGGATATTGAGTTCGGTGGAAAAGTTCTGGAGTCGTATGATCTCAGACGTCGGATGATTGCCAAGTTTGAGATCCCGAATACCCCTGAGATGTGGGGCGCTGATGAAACTCCGCTGACATATGAGAGGCTTTATCCTGAGGGAGATGTATTCACTGACATATGTCGGACCATAAAAGATCAGGCTGCCGAGGAGTTGAGATTGTCAGACGTACCTTATACCGAGGAGGAGATATTTGAGGCAATGATATGGTGGAGAAAGATTGAAAATCTGCTGACAGAAAAGGTGGGACATGATGGCAGGACGCCGCTGTCAGAGATACTCAAGGCACTTGATAATCCACGGTTGTCACGGCGCATCGGACTGGCACATAGATCAATCATGGCATTGATGCATCCCCGGCTCGCGGCACCGGCCCATTCCCAGGCATATCTTCTGGATATGCGTGGCACATACCAACAGCTAAAACAAAATTTGAACAGATGATAAAACTACTGACGGTGATCGGCGCCAGGCCACAGATCATAAAAGCCGCCGCCATTTCAAGGGAGATTGCCCTGAATTTTTCAGATGAGGTCCGGGAAAAAATCCTGCATACAGGGCAACATTATGACAATAATATGTCGGCCGTGTTTTTCAGTGAGCTTGGGATTCCTGCTCCTGATTATAATCTCGGCGTAGGCTCGGGCTCACACGGGGTGCAGACTGCAAAAATGATTGAAGGCATTGAGAAAGTTTTTCAAGATGAGCATTTTGACGGGATTGTACTCTATGGCGATACCAACTCTACGCTTGCCGGCGCTGTGGCGGCATCCAAACTCCATGTACCGATTTTCCATATTGAGGCCGGTCTGCGTTCATTCAACATGGCCATGCCTGAGGAAGTAAACCGGATTGTCTGCGACCAACTGTCATCAATATTGTTCGCCCCCACACAGACGGCTTGCCAAAATCTGAAAGCTGAGGGTTTCGATGCCTCCAAGGCCACGTTTGCCGACGGTTCCAAAAGAAAAGTTGTTAACAGCGGAGATGTGATGTATGACAACAGTCTGTATTTCTCGCAGATTTCAGCGCAGCATACGTCAATAATCGCAGACCTTGACCTGATCCCGGGCAATTTCATACTGTCAACCATTCATCGCAACAACAATACTGATGAACCGGAACGTCTGGAGGCCATTGTACGCGCACTCCTTGATATTGCTGAGGAGGCACAGAAGACGGTCGTGCTCCCGTTGCATCCCCGCACATCGAAGCTGTTGCCGCAGAATCTCAGCAGTGAGACATACCACAGGCTCATGCACAGCCCGTGGATAAAGGTCATACCACCGGTGTCATTTTTCGAGATAATAGAACTTGAAAAAAATGCCATGTTGGTCATGACTGATAGTGGCGGTGTGCAGAAAGAGGCCTTTTTCTTTGCCAAACCATGTGTCATACTGCGCCCGGAAACAGAATGGGTTGAAATTGTTGAGAACAATGCCGGTGTGATTGCCGATGCTGATTATGACAGAATCAGGGCAGCCTATAATGAACTGTCCTCACGAAAAGTGACATTCCCGCCGTTGTTCGGTGACGGACATGCAGCCCGTAAGATCCTTGAAAACATCATAGGCTATAAATAATGACGGAGATACTTACCGACACACTTCATAAGATAGCATACAGCACAGACGCAAGCATATACCGCGAAGTGCCGTATGGCGTGGCATATCCCCGCAATGGCGAGGATATTGTCGCTCTTCTGGATGCTGCCCGTCAGAAGGGCACGCATCTGATTGGGCGCTGCGGCGGCACCTCGATAGCCGGTCAGGTTGTAGGGAGCGGCATAGTGGTTGATTTCAGCAGGCATATGAACCGCATCATTGAGATTGATGCCGAAAGTCAGACTGCCACGGTTGAGCCGGGTGTGGTACGCGACGAGTTGAATATGGCATTGAAGCCTTACGGGCTGTTCTTCAGTCCGGAAACCTCAACAAGCAACCGTTGCTGCATTGGCGGAATGTTCGGCAATAACTCATGTGGCGCGCATTCACTTGTCTACGGCAGCACACGTCACCATGTTGTGGAGGCCAAAGGCATTCTGGCCGATGGCACAGCGGAACATTTCAGAACCTATACGGTCGCGGAACTGGAAAACCGCTTTGGAAAGGAGTTCTGGCAGAAAGCCGAAGCCGGCTCTTTGGCAGAAAGGATCTACGGCCTTCTGATAAGATTTGCACTCAATGATGATGTCACATCAGTGATAGACAGCAGTTTCCCTGACAAGACATTGCGCCGGCGCAGCTGCGGTTATGCCATTGATGAAGTTATAGAACCGTTGCGTGACACCACAGTGCCGTTAGCGGACAGAACACTGAATCTTTGCCCGTTGCTGTCAGGGAGCGAGGGCACTCTGGCTCTTGTCACTCAGATAAAAGTGAGCCTTGATCCGTTGCCGCTCCCTGAATCCATGATGCTGTGTGTGCATTGTGACACATTGCAGAAGTGTTTTGCCGCCAATCTGGTTGCGTTGCGCCATTCACCGGAGGCCATAGAACTGATGGACAAGCCGGTGCTTGATCTGAGCCGTGACAATCTGGCACAGCAGCACAACCGGTTTTTCATAAACGGTGATCCGGCCGGAATACTTTGCGTGGAACTGCGTGCCGCAACCGCCGAGGAGCTTAAGGCGAAAGCGTCAGCAGCCGAGAAAGATCTGATTGGGTCCGGCCTGGTCTATCATGTGACGCATGTTGCAGGCAGCGACATGAGCCGTGTGTATGGCCTCAGAAAGGCCGGACTTGGGCTGCTTAGCGGCATGAAAGGCGATGCCAAGCCCATTGGCGTCATTGAGGATACGGCTGTCGCGCCAGAACGTCTCGGCGCTTTTATAGCTGACCTTGACGCTATGCTTGCCGAATTGGGGCTGAGTTGCGTCTATTACGGCCATATAAGCACCGGCGAGCTGCATCTTCGCCCAATAATAAACATCAAGGATGCCGCGGGTAAGCGCAATTTCCGTGAGGTTGCTCTGCGCACTGCCCGACTCGTGAAAAAACACAAGGGCAGCCTGAGCGGAGAGCACGGTGACGGCCGCTTGCGCGGCGAGTTTATTCCATTGGTGTATGGTGACACAGCCTATGAGCTCATGCGGACAGTCAAGGGGACATTTGATCCGGAAGGTTTGCTCAACATAGGTAAAATCATTGATACTCCCCCCATGGATGCGTGTCTGCGTTTTGAACCGGGCCAGCAGTATGCTGTGGCCGGTGAACTGACAGGGGGCAAGACATATTTCAACTGGCGTGCCGCTTTTGATGAATGCGACACCCCCGGGGCAAGCGGAGTGACATCGCAATGTCACGCTCTGATGTGTTCGGTTGAACAATGCAACGGAGCCGGTGACTGCCGCAAGTCAAACAGAGTGGGGGGCACACTTTGCCCGGCATTCAAGGTGAGCGGCGATGAGATGAACACAACGCGGGCCAGAGCAAATGTTATCCGCGAGATTCTTACACGTGGTTCGGCGTCCGAGGCTTTATCGGCGCAGGCCAAAGGCGGCGCGCTTACCGGCGATGAACTAAAATATATGCTTGACTCATGTCTGGCATGCAAGGGATGCAGGAGCGAATGCCCGTCGAATGTGGACATGACAAAGTTGCGGGCAGAGTTGTTGCAGCAACGGTATGACAAGACTGGAACGCCGCTGCGTATACGCATGGTGGCTTATATGTCTGTTTTCTCAAAACTTGGGATGATAGCTCCGTGGGCATATAATACGATGACAGGCTGGTCTGTGACCGCTGCAATGCTTAAGAAAGTGCTCGGATTTGCTTCACAGCGACGCATTCCGGGTCTGAGCCGACGTACCATGCGCGCCCTTGTGAAGCGTGAGATGCGCCGTAGTGAGGCACATACATTCAGAAACGGGAAAGTATATCTTTTTGCGGATGAGTTCACCAACTATCAAGAGGCCCGGCTGGGACTTGATTTCGCACGGTTGCTGATGGCATTGGAATATGAGGTTGAAATTCCCCGGCATGTTGAAAGTGGCAGGGCTGCCATCTCAAAGGGCATTCTCAAATATGCGCGCAAGTGTGCCGAACGCAATGTGGAAATACTGTCGGGCATTGTTAGCAAAGAGACGCCTTTGGTGGGCATAGAGCCGTCATGCATCCTGTCGTTCCGCGATGAATATCCTGACCTTGTGAGTGCTGATAATCGTGCCGAAGCCAAGCGCCTGGGTGCCGATTGCCTGCTCTTTGATGAATTCCTGCTGCGTGAGATTGAGGCGGGACGCATCACGGCTGAATCATTCAGCAATGCCTCCGCGCAGATCTGGCTGCATGGACACTGCCATCAGAAATCGCTTATCGGAGTGGATAAAACGGCTGAAGTTATGCGCCGTCTTCTCAACGCCAAGGTAAATGTGATTCCAAGCGGATGCTGCGGCATGGCAGGTTCTTTCGGGTATGAAAAAGCGCATTATGATACATCAATGGCCATTGGCGAGATGGTGCTTTTCCCGGCGGTGCGCAAGGCAGCTGAGTCACACCCGGATGCCATAGTGGCGGCTCCCGGTACATCATGCCGGCATCACATAAAGGATGGAACGGGATTTACTGCCCGTCATCCGATTGAAATTTTATATGAATATCTGAAACCCTAATATACTTAATTGTTATGGAAAAGAAAAATTTTGCATTGATCGGTGCCGCGGGTTACATTGCTCCCCGGCATATCAAGGCTATTGCCGACACCGGCAACGACCTTGTTGTGGCTTATGACAAATTTGACAGTGTGGGACGTCTTGACAGCTCTTTCCCCGAATGTTCTTTCTTTACTGAAAACGAGCAGTTTGACCGTTTCTGTCAGCGTCAGCAGAAAACCGACAATCCTCTGCATTGGACATCCATATGCACCCCGAACTATACCCATGACCCTTTCATCCGCTATGGATTGCGTCTTGGCACTGATGTGATTTGTGAGAAACCCCTCACCCTCAATCCCCGCAATATCGACGAACTCATGGAGGTTGAGAAGGAAACAGGCCACAAGGCATATACCATCCTCCAACTCCGTCTGCATGACTCAATTGTTGCCCTGAAGAAGAAAGTTGATGAAGGACCCAAAGACAAGATATATGATGTTGATCTGACCTATATCACATCGCGCGGCAAATGGTACTATACATCATGGAAAGGTGATGTGCACAAGAGCGGCGGTATAGCCACCAACATCGGTGTGCATTTCTATGACATGCTTCAGTGGATTTTCGGTCCTGTCAAGAAGAATATTGTTCATGTGATGAGCTTTGACCGTGTTGCCGGCTATCTTGAGTTTGAAAAGGCACGTGTGCGTTATTTCCTCAGCATCAACGCTGACTGTCTGCCTGCAAATGCTGTTCAGGGCGAGAAAAAGACTTATCGCACCATCAACATTGACGGTAATGAGTTTGAGTTCAGCGCCGGTTTCACTGAACTGCACACTGAAAGCTACAAGAAGATATTTGCCGGCGAAGGCTTCCGTATCAGCGAGGCCCGCAACTGCATACAGATTGTCAGCGATATACGCCACTCAACTCCTATCGGTCTTGTTGGTGACTATCATCCTCTGGCTAAATTGCCGCTCAGCGTTCATCCTTTCGGATGGGACGAGAAGCGTTAAGTTTACGTCTCAGAGCAAAAAAAGCTGCGCCTAAAAGCGCAGCTTTTTTATTGGGTAAAAGGATGCTTTATTCTCAGGCTTGTTCGCCGTTCAGAATTTCAAGCATCTTTATCGCTGACCATGGAATGCGTGTGCCCGGGCCAAAGATGGCTGCGACACCGGCCTTGTAAAGGAAGTCATAGTCCTGTGCGGGAATCACACCGCCGGCAGTAACAAGGATGTCCTCACGGCCAAGTTTCTTCAGCTCGGCAATAACCTGGGGTATAAGTGTCTTGTGTCCGGCAGCCAATGATGACACACCAAGGATGTGCACGTCATTTTCAACAGCCTGACGGGCAGCTTCTGCCGGAGTCTGGAACAGCGGTCCCATGTCAACGTCAAAACCACAGTCGGCATAACCGGTAGCAACTACTTTCGCACCGCGGTCATGTCCGTCCTGACCCATCTTGGCAATCATTATACGCGGCTGACGGCCTTCGCGTTTTGCGAACTCAGCGCACATCTCCTGAGCTTTCTTGAAGTCAGGATCATTCTTTGTTTCGTTTGAATACACGCCTGAAATTGTTCTGATTATTGCTTTGTAACGGCCCACAACATCCTCGCAGGCATCTGAGATCTCGCCGAGTGTGGCACGGAGTCCTGCGGCTTTTACTGCCAGATCAAGCAGGTTGCCTTTCTTGGTGCGTACACATTCTGTGATGGCTGCAAGGGCCTCTTTGACTTTTGCTTCGTCGCGATGTGCTTTGACATCGTTGAGGCGTTCAATCTGCTCTTTACGCACTTCTGTATTGTCAATTTCAAGGATGTCAATGGGATCTTCGTGCTCAAGACGGTACTTGTTTATGCCGACAATTGTCTGACGTCCCGAGTCGATGCGTGCCTGAGTGCGTGCAGCAGCCTCTTCAATACGCAGTTTGGGCAGTCCGGTCTCGATAGCCTTTGCCATACCGCCGAGTTTTTCAATCTCCTGGATGTGCTCCCATGCACGGTGTGCGATTTCGTCAGTGAGGGCTTCAATATAGTATGAGCCGCCCCAGGGATCAATCTGTTTGGTGACCAGAGTCTCCTCCTGAATGTAGATCTGGGTGTTACGGGCAATACGTGCCGAGAAATCAGTGGGAAGCGCTATTGCTTCATCGAGTGCATTGGTGTGCAGTGACTGAGTGTGTCCCAGTGCGGCGCCCATAGCTTCTATACATGTGCGGCCAACGTTGTTGAAAGGATCCTGCTCGGTCAGTGACCATCCTGATGTCTGTGAGTGTGTGCGCAGGGCAAGTGATTTGGGGTTCTTGGGATTGAACTGTTTCACGATCTTGGCCCAGAGCATGCGTGCCGCACGCATCTTGGCCACCTCCATGAAGTAGTTCATGCCGATTGCCCAGAAGAATGACAGACGCGGAGCAAATGAGTCAATGTCCATGCCTGCGTTCACACCGGCGCGCAGGTATTCCAGACCGTCGGCAAGGGTATAGGCCAATTCGATGTCACATGTGGCACCGGCTTCCTGCATATGGTAGCCGGAGATGGATATCGAGTTGAATTTTGGCATGTTCTGGGAGGTGTATTCAAAGATATCGGCTATGATACGCATTGAGAATTCCGGCGGATAGATATATGTGTTGCGCACCATGAATTCCTTGAGAATGTCATTCTGGATGGTTCCGGCCATTTCCTCAAGTTTGGCACCCTGCTCCAGACCGGCATTGATATAGAATGCAAGCACAGGAAGAACGGCGCCGTTCATTGTCATGGAGACAGACATTTTGTTCAGAGGTATGCCGTCAAACAGAACTTTCATATCCTCTACTGAGCAGATTGACACTCCGGCTTTACCAACGTCACCGACCACACGCTCATGGTCTGCGTCGTATCCGCGGTGTGTGGCAAGGTCAAATGCCACAGAAAGACCTTTCTGTCCGGCGGCAAGATTGCGGCGGTAGAAGGCATTTGATTCTGCTGCGGTGGAGAATCCGGCGTATTGGCGGATGGTCCAGGGACGCAGAGGATACATGGCGCTGTACGGGCCACGCAGGAATGGGGGAAGTCCGGAAACGAAATCAAGATGCTCAAGACCTTCCAGATCCTCTTTCGTGTATATAGGTTTTACGGGGATGAGTTCAGGCGTGAGCCATTCCTCGCCTTTGAGGACGGGAGCGGCGTGTTTTTCGCCGAAACCGTCTTTTGTGATATCTATGGTTTTGAAATCAGGTTTCATGATAGCATTTTATTTTAGAAGACGGTTGTTGAAATCTTTGAGGGTATCAAGGACGTTGCAGCGAACATGGACAAAATCGTTTATGCCTATGGCCTTGAGGTCATCCATGCATGCCGGTGAGCCGGCCACAACGAACTGTGCGCGTCCGTCAAGGTATTTGAATGCCTCGGGAGCAAGTGTGGCATATTCGTCATCGCTTGAGCAGAGCACAATCACATCAGCTTCTTTTTCAAGGGCTGCGTCAATGCCTTCCTGTACGGTGTTGAACCCGAGGTTGTCAATGATCTCATAGCCTGCGCAACCAAAGAAGTTGGTTGAGAACTGTGCGCGTGCAAGGCGCATGGCCAGATTGCCGATGGTGAGCATAAACACTTTGGGACGTTTTGCGGCTGCCTCGGTGGCAAGACGCAGTTCCTCGAAGTCTGTGGCTGCACGTTTCATGAGCAGGCCGCCATTGTTGTCGGTGTTGCATGAGCATGAGCACTGGCCTTCTTTCCTGACAATCTTGCCGGCAGCCTTCTCGTTGATGTTGGGATACTGGTTCGTTCCCAGAAGAATCTCTTTACGACGGGCAACATCGGTGTGTCGTTTCTGGCAGCTCTCATTTACAGCAGTCTGTACTTTGCCTTCGTTGACAAGCTTGAAGAAGCCGCCTTCATCAACAACGCTCAGGAAAAGTTTCCAGGCTTCCGTTGCTATGGATGCGGTGAGGGTCTCCACGTAATAGGAACCGCCGGCAGGGTCAACCACTTTGTCAAGATGACTTTCTTCTTTGAGCAGGAACTGCTGGTTGCGGGCAATACGCTCCGAGAATGCATCGGGTGTCTGATAGGGGACATCAAACGGAGTTGTGGTGATGGAGTCAACACCGGCCACTGCGGCTGAGAATGATTCGGTCTGACTGCGGAGCAGATTCACGTGAGCGTCATAGATAGTCTGGTTGAACTTTGATGTCTCAGCGTGGCAGAGCATCTTGGCGGCACATGAGCATGTGGGTTTGTATTGCTCAACAATCTGTGCCCAGAGCATGCGTGCAGCACGGAATTTGGCTATCTCCATGAAGAAGTTTGATGAAACTCCCATGTTGAATTTGATGCGGCATGCCACTTCTGTGGCGTCCATGCCGGCATCAGTGAGAAGTGTCATCCAGTCTGCGCCCCATGCCAGAGCATATCCCAGTTCCTGGAAAATATATGCACCACCGTTGCAGAACATGACGCTGTCCACTGAAAGGACGCGCAACCCTTTGACGGGCTTCACAACCTCAAGAAGCTGTTTGGCCTGCTCCACAACATTGTCGCTGACTTTTCCGGCACCATGGCGCAGAGCTTTGCGGAGCGGGTTGTAGTCAATGGAACCTTTGAATGATTCCAAAGCGTTGTTGTCGGTGAGATATTTTACCAATGCTGTCGCAAGATCAAGCGCTTTGTTGGGGCAGCAGCTGAAGTTTATTTCTATTTTGGAAATGTCAATGCCTTTCAGCAGGGTCTCAACGGTCTGATAGTCGGCGGTTTCCACTTTGAATCCAAGTGATGTTACACCTTTTGTGAGCACGTCAAGAGCTGTTTTGTTGGCTTCCTGTGCGTTGTCGGCGATGATCTCCTGGCGTGTCAGCCAGTCATTGTCGTTGCGTGTGCCACGAACATACGGGAATTCGCCGGGAAGTGAGTCTGTAGATTTCATGTCTTTTATGTCCTCTTGACGATAGATGGGCTGGACATTGAAACCTTCATTTGTTCTCCACACCAATTTCTTGTTGAAATCAGCACCTTTCAGGTCTGTCTCAACTTTGGCTCGCCATTCATCATAGCTTACCGGTGCAAATTGGTCGAACAGTTTTTCTTTTTTTTCTGCCATAACTGGTCGATATTGATTATTTTGGTAAAAAATATGATTTGATGTCAGGTTAATTCCGGATTGGTGATAGTATAAGGCACCCTCCCCTGAATTTTGTTACAAAATTACAAAAGAAAGTGTTCATGGCCAAATTTATACGCCTAAAATATGGTATAAACCGGTCAATGTTTTGTCAAAATGTAAACTATGTCTTTTTGTTAAAATATTTCATTAACTTTGTTGGCAAAATATAACAGAACCCAGATGTCGGATATTTTCTATACGGTTGCCGGACCCGCAGAAGGAAAGTTTACGGAGAAGATGAGTAAATTCCTTTCTTTCGTATTTCCGGTCTCGTCTGTTCAGGAGGCGCGTGACTGTATTGCCAGCGTCAGCAAACGGTATTACGATGCACGTCATGTATGCTGGGCCTATAAGATTGGGGTAGAGACGCCTTATTGCCTTTCATCTGACAATGGAGAACCGTCCGGAACAGCCGGGAAGCCGATTCTGGGACAGATCAACTCATTTAATGTTACGGATATCGCTGTGATTGTGGTGCGGTATTTCGGTGGTATAAAGTTAGGCACTTCCGGCCTTATCTCGGCATATAGGGAGGCGGCCCGGATTGCTCTGGAGTCTGCGGATATCCGGGAATGTCATGTAATGGCTTCCATTAGGTTCACCTACCCTTACATGGCCATGAACAATGTCATGAAATTGATCAAACAGCCGGGGATAACCATTGTATCCCAGACTTTTGACAATTCATGCGATGTTGAGATTTCTGTTAGAAAAGATGATTTTTCGCGTCTACAATCCCGTCTGGCGGATGTTGACGGCCTGACATTTGCCGAGTGACAGTCTCCCTGATGTGGAAGTTATACTCTTATGGTGAGCATGGGGAGGCCTGCACTCATAACAAGCCGTTGTGCCAGACCGGGGTTGAGCATCCGGCCGAGCAGCGTGCGTTTGCGGCGATATGGAATGACAATGAGGTCTATATTCTCATCTGCCATGAGTTTTTTCAGTCCGGAAAGTTCGCGGTCAACGGGTACGTTCCGATGGGCGAATGATAAACGCGGATAATTTTTCGTGCAGTAGCGTTCAAGACGGTCTATGTCTCCGGCCGGTTGACGCTCAAAGGTGCGTTTTTTCCCTTCAACCTGAGTCAGTATGACTTTGGCATCCACATGCGGAAAGATACGGCTCATGGTGTCAAGCGCCAGTATATCTCCCTGATCAAGGTTGGTGAGGAACATCACGTTGCGCGGAAGATACTCCTTGTCGATATTGAATGTCTCTGGAATGCTAAGGAGTGTGACTCTGCATTTTTCAATGACTTCTGCTGTCACGCTACCTATCATTTCTGCGTTTTTGCGTTCGGTGCCCCTCGTACCCATGATTATCATGTAAGGGGGATTTACTTTGGCATATTCGTCTATGGCGTCCTCGGCAACCCCCTCAGTGACTGTCGATGTGAATTTCACGGGAGGGACTGTACCGCTCTTTATCAGCTCACGTATGCGGGCACAGAAATGCGACATCTGTGTGTGTGCGCTCTGCTCAATCTGTCGGCGTGCCTCGGCCTCGGCGCTGATATCGAAAGTCAGAGCATCTGTAAGTTGCATGTTGCTCCCCAGATACGGGTCAATATAGCTGTGCAGAAGAACAATCTCGCCTTTATGCCGTTGGGCAAGTCTGAACGCCACACATGTTGCTTTCAGGGAGTGGTCTGTGAAATCAACAGGCACAAGGAAGGAGTGGTAGGTCTGTTGTTTGTCTATGTCCCGTGAGCGGAAAATCTCTGTGTTCTCAATTATGCGCAACGCAAGTGGCAGATCTTCCTCGGGGATGCGGACACGCATGCCCGAGGACACCACTGGCTGTTCAAGATTCACGTTCTGAAGCACAACAGGAATGCCCTCGCTTTCAAGCAGGGATTTGAGTTCAACGGCACGCTCGCACGTATGTATTGCAACAGTTATTAGTCTCAATTTATATACTTGACTGTTTTATAGGTGTGATATACGTCCCACAGACCGTTGGGTGAGGATGTGATCAGAGTCGGGTCATAGGAAAAACGGTGGAGAGAGGAGAATGGATGATGTTTTTCTTTATGATCTGTTGTGTTATTCGGCTTTTTCGTCCTGCTCTTTGAGGATTTCAATAGCCATGTCATATATTGTGGGATCATCAAGAACAACGATGCCGCCGTTGGGACCGGGTTCAATGTGCACGCCCTGGTTTTTGCCGAAGTCGTAGTTGCTTCCTCCGAAATAGTTTCTGACAGTCTGCACCGTAACATTCAGTTTGTCTGCAATGCGGTGCATCGAACCATCCGGCAGACTGTCTTTGAGTTGGCGTAATTCGTTGAAAGTGATTGTCTTTGTCATGATGATATGAGTTTTATAGTTGTACTTTACAGGTTAAATGTAGAATTTTCGACAATAAAGTTATGATTACTTTTTTAATTGTGCAAACTTTTTTGAAAAAAACACAAAATTGTCAACTGATGCATTGCAGCGCTCGTCAATGCTGCATGGCAGTGTTTCTGGAATCAGATACGTTCTGCATCAGCGGCATTGAGCCATGCGCGGCTGCTGTTGTTGATTTTTACTTCATACCACATAGAGACATTCGGGTCATCGGGTGTGGCAAGTGAGTCAATGATCTCCACTCTCGCTCCGCCGGGAATGGGGACAACTTTGTCGGTTTTCCCTCCCGCAGTCGATGGCTGGGAGCGCAGATTTGAGACCGGCGCCGTTATTACAGCATATGAATCATCATTCATGGCGTTTGCAGTCTGACAGGCTATGGCAAGTATATAGATGAAGACGGCCAGTGATACCAATGCTCCGAAGAATCCGGTCTTGCGGATCATGATCCTGTCTGTGAAAAGGTACAATGCCACGCATCCGCATGTTATCACAAACATTGCGAATGCCAGCCATGCCCATGTGTCAGGACTGAACCGGGACTTTATCCCTTCGTGGATGTTTGTCAGGAATGAACTGTCATCCTCAGGCGCGCCGACAATATTGCTTTTCACAAAATCACGGTTTATGCGTGCGTCCTCATTCGCGGGGTCCACTTTCAGGGCGCGTTCGTAGAATATTATCGCCTGTCCTATGTTCCCCAGACGGTAATACGTGTTCCCGATGTTGTAGTAGAGATTGGATGATGCTCCTTCAGTGTCAAGCGCTTTTCTATAGGAATCAAGTGCCTGTGGATAATTCTGTCGTGCGTATGCCGAGTCACCGGCACTTCCTGCCGATGCGGCATGCCCGACAATGGAGCATATCAATGCGGCGAATGCTATTATTATTGTTCTTTTCATCGGGTTACTGTCTGTTCTTTCGTTTGAATGATTCAAGTTGTCCAATGAGGCTTGAGGTCTCGTCATAGAGCTGTGATGAGTGTGAGTCACCGCCATCGGGAGTGAAACGGGCCATCTCGCAATCATCAAGTACCTTGATGGTGCGGTCTATCAAGTCTTTGCCAAAACCGGCTTTGCCCATCTGGTCGCTTATGTTGTCGCGGGTGAGTGCGGATGCCGGGATGCGGAGTTTGTCGCTGATATAACCCCACAGGGCTGCCGCAAGCGCTTCATGATATTTCTCCGCGTTATGGGCGTTCAGATAGGTGCGTGCCGTTTTGAGACGTTTTGTGGCAACGCTGTTGGCGCGTGCCGTTCGCCGTCCAATCACATCGGCATTGAGCTTGAGGTAGCGGCGGTATACGATTACAGCTCCCGCAAGTCCGCAGATGACGATGATGTAGCAGAGCACATACAGCAACGTGTGGAGCACGCGGTGATGCTCGGCTGTGAGTGTCTCGTTCTTCAACGGTTTGATGTAAAGGATGTCATCCATGTCCTTTTTCTCACTTGATCCGGTCATGGCCGCCGAAGGTGCTGCGGAACCTTTCAATATCTTGCGTTCTATGGCAGGGATGGTGACAGTGACATACTTGCCTGTGGCGGGGTTGAAATATACGAATGGTGTTTCAGGCAGTTTCAAAACGCCCTCGTGCTGGGGAATAAAGGTGTATGTCGCAGTGAACTTACCGGTAAGATCGCTGCCGTTGAATTTTGTGTCGGTATCACTTTCGGGGTTGTATTCCTCAACGTTTGTTCCGAAGTCTATGTCGGGAATGGTAAGGTATTTTATGTTTCCCGTACCGTTGACGGTCAGGGTGTATGTCGCAGCCTCGTTGGTGCGCAGCAGGCTCGGTTCAAGGGTGGCTTTTGCTGTGAAAGCGGTGCCCACGGCGCCGTTGAATCCTGCCGGCCGTGGTTCCGGGAGAGGCGATACGGTGACGTTTACTGAATTGGACAGGGTGGTTATGTTCTTGGAGATGGGTCTGCGGGTGGCGAAAAATCCGTTTGAGACAATCTCATAAGTCTGGAGCGTTACATCATAACGTCCTGAGTTTATGGTGAGCTTTCCTGCTTTCTGTGGATATAACAGGCATTTTTTTACGATGACCGTATAATAGTTGTCACCGCGGAAATGCACAAGGTGAGGCTGTTCGTTCACGGGCAGTTCCTCGCTCAGGAATCCGTCGAAAGAGGGGAGGGTTGTGGCGCGGAAACTGGTGATGTCATGTTTGGTGTATACCCTTATGGTGGCTATGACGGCTTCATTTTCATATACTTTGTCCTTTGACATGGATACAGTTACAATGATGTCATTGGGCTTTATGTCCGGAGATGTGCCTGAGGACCCCTGATAATCGTCATATGCCGGTGCGGATTGTTGCTGCCGGCTGCTCCTGTCAGGAGGCAGAATGGTTATGCTGGCCCGTTTGGATGTGAGCGTTTTTCCGTTGTCATTTATGCTGAGTGAAGGAACCGTGACTGTCCCTGCTTTGTCGGCCCGGTATGTGAATGTGTAGTCGCGTTGCACAGATGACTGTGCCGTGCCGTTTATGAAGCTGTAACTCTCCATTGTTGATACGCCCGGTCCGAACAGGAGGGTGCATCCTTTAAGTTGCGGCGCCTGTGCCTTTGAGATCTGGGCATTGGCGTTTGTGACACGGAAAGTGACGGTGAAGTTGTTGCCTTCAACCACCTGGGCCGGTGCATGGACGCTGAATGATGCCCCCTGCGCGCTTGCTGTCAGGGAGCCGGCAAGTGTGATGAGGAATACCAGTAATGTCAGTCGTATGTTTGATGTCATCATCATGGTTTTATCAAGTTATGTAGAACCTTGTCTTACCAGGGCTTGTCTGTGGTGCGGCTGCCTTGCTGCACGGGCTGTGCCTTGCGGCGGGTGGCGTTCTCCTTGTTCTGGACGGACTGGAGTATTTGTTGGTCGTTCTGGTTCTGTTTGGGC
>JAUNPQ010000013.1 GCA_030536615.1 Bacteroidales bacterium
ATCGTCCTATCGGGCAGATAAAATATGCACTAATTTAATTCAACCAACAGGTTAATCTTTATACTTTTCTTGCTTTACACCTTTTGAAATTCTCTCTTCAATATAGGGTTTGTATAAATCATAGTATGGCATTTGTCTTGCCATATCGATACCGTGGATTTTAGTTCCTCCTCTATAATTCCGAAGTTTCCTTAAGAAGGGGTCCTTCTCTAATCGAGTCATATCTGTGGCTCGAAGTTTTTTGAAGCTTGGAATATTAGTTTCATTGGCATATTCGCCAGTACCACCGCATCTAAATTTCTTTTTTTCTTCATCAGAAGCTGTTTCGTAGAATTTAGGTCTTTTTGTAAAGGTGAATACCGTCGACATGTAAATCAAATCATAAGTGGAAACATCTGCATCCGAAGAAGTTATAAGTTCAAAAAAAACGCCATTGTCTTTTAAATAGCCAGCTAGCTTCAAAAGCACAAGGTTGGGATGACGCGTTCCATTATCCAATAGATCTGCGTCGACCAATCCAATGCGGTATTTCTTTAATCTTTTTCGCTTTGCTGCCATTGCGATAATGATGTTTTAATTTTGATCTCACAAATGAGGCGATGGTTAGGTACCATCACCTCCAATTTATGCAAAGTTAATCATTTTTTGTGAGATTTAGGCTGTTTGGCGCAGGGCAACCGCATCAAAATTTGAGTAAGTGACTTTCACAATCCGCTGATTACCCGCTGAAAAATAGTTCGTAGTTTCACAAAAATGGAATCACGAGCTTTATTTTATAAATGACGATGATTGCAACTCCAGTCAAAATGTCTAATTTGGCGTTGTTAAAAATGATGCTCAAACAGCTGATTTTTAACGCTAAATATTTGATTAATTCATTGATTGTTAGCAACTTTATAGTGTAATTAAATCTATATAGTTCGCAATAATCATGCTAAACGACATCTTCATGAGTGTGCCTGATCACCGCGTAACCGGCCGATGCACATATTCTTTGGCTGACCTTTTGACCATCGCCCTGCTGACATATATCTGCGGAGGAGAGGACTATCAGGATATGAGCGCATTCGCCCATATCCGAGCCCGAGACTTCGGGCTGCTTTCCGACTGTAGTACCACCCCGTCGCCAGACACCTTTGAGCGCCTCATGGCTGCGGTAGCCCCGGAGGAAATCGAGCGCTGCCTGATTGAGCACGGACGTTCTTTCCTGGACTCGCTTGCCGAGAAACAGATCGTTGTCGACGGAAAGAAATTACGTGGTTCCGCTCCTAAGACGGGCCCCCACAGGGGAGATTACATAATGAGTGCATATGTCAGTGAAAACCACCTGACAATCGGACAACAGGCACTGAAAGACAAGGAAAATGAGATAGTTGCCATTCCACAACTCATTGATAAGCTTGATATTGAAGGCTCGGTCGTCTCGATTGACGCTATTGGTACGCAAGTTAGCATCGCACAAAAGATAATCGATAAGAAAGCGCACTACTTCCTTGCTGTCAAGGAAAACCAAAGGGCGCTTCTGGAAGCCGTGACTGATGCCTTCCGCTACAACAGACCCATTGACACAGCCTCCCAGATGGAGGCCGACCATGGCCGCATCGAGACCCGTGATTGTCGCATACTCGACGTGGACTCTATCGAGGATAAAGATGTCGTAGCGCGATGGCCCGGCCTGAGGACTATCGCTGAAATAACCTCCAATGTAGATTATGGTGACTATGTGGCAAAAACCGTCAGACTGTACATTAGTGACGAGGATTTCCCAAAAGCCGCTTATTTCAATATGTTAGCCCGAGGACACTGGTCTATCGAAAACCAGTTGCATTGGAGTCTTGACGTTACATTCAAGGAAGACGCATGCCGCACCCGCAAGGGATATGCAGCTCAGAATCTCGCTTGTATCAGAAAGTTGGCCATGCAAGTCGTCAAAAGCCATACAGACAAGAAAAGTCTGAGAAAACGCCTCTTCGCTGCTGCGATTAGTCAGGAATACCTCCGAAACTTGTTCCTGTCTGCCAAGTTTTGATGCGGTTGCCCTGCTGTTTGGCGCGGAGTATTTTTAGTGTCAACGGCGCATACCGCGTTTTTGCTGAGAGGGTTTGCGCATACGGGTGGCGAGGGTTATGCAACGGGAGGCGGTGTTTCTGTCTCCGTCATTATCGTTCTTTATCTATGTTCCTTTATGGGGTGTCATTGTACGGGCTGCACAGCTACCGCATCCATATGACCGGGTAATGGGGGTACTTTGTATGTGTTTTTGGTTCGTCAAGCAATTTTGCATCTGTCTGTATTGTCAGCCGATGGTTAAAAACGTCCAGGCCCGGTTTTCGTAAACTTATTCCGGGCAGAAGATGGGTTAACCCAATAAGACACCAGCCATACAAACTAAAACTGTTGTTTGTATGGTTGGCTATGAATGGGTAAATTTTAAGGGCTCAATATTCGTCCTCGTTGAAGAAAATTTGACTATTTGATTATAAATTAGTTGCGCAGTCATACGCTATAATAGGCAAGTATATTTTGCAATAAAAGGCTATGTAATGCAATTGTTCAAAAATCAGCAAATCTATTTTCAAAAGATGGTAGTTCACCGGCATCATATCAACGACGTGCTTGCGGACTTCAAGACTCAACTTGGAGTCTTGATAAAATGGTTCTCTGTTGCCTTAGGCTATTTTAACATTGAGAATTTGAAATAATGACAAGTTTTCATCGGGGACAGCTCTCATTTCTGACTTCCAATATGGTCTTAATAGGCTCTCCAAATATGACGATGAGTTAAATGTGGTTAATTGATACAGCGCTGATTTGGTGGTGATTGCCTCCGTATAAAAGCGTTCAGCAGTCTATAAATTACATGATATTAATATTTGTTTACACTTGGTTAGATTCCTCATTCGTATTAATAATAGTCAACATAATATTGCGACTACTGAAATGACAATGGAAAAAAAACGGCTCAAATTAGTAATGAAAGGCAAAGCCATATTTATCAAGGTCAAGATAGATAACACAGTTGTCTATACTATAGGAACTCCCGAGAGTATTAGTACGTCTTTTGGATGTCGCCCCACAAGTGTAGAAGAAATCCTCGAAAGGCGACTTAACAAACGATATGGAGATTGCGCGGCCACCATTATCTCAGAAGAGGAGTATAGCAAAGACCTCGCAGACCTATCCGATAGAAGTAATGTTATTTTCCTTCCGCACCAGGTAGAAATTAAGAAGCGATAAATCACCGTCTGGTTGAAAAAAGCGTTCAAATAATTGTGTCACCAGTCGGAAAATCATTAATTTTGTTATCCTTGTCAAGGATACTCCACATATGTGATAGAGTCTGCTAAATCTTTACAACATAAAAAAGCTAAAAAATGAAACAATCTAAAGCATCAAAAAATCTTGCCAATAAGTTTAGAGCGAACTTAAATTTTGATGAGATAAAGTCAAAATCAGGTTCGCTACTGCTATTTAATGAACTAACGTTCTCTGAATTATTCTGTGGGCGTTTTGGAATTCAAGAAGAACGGGAGGCATTCAATGAAGCCTTTACAATTGCTACCGGTGGGGTTGGTAACGAGATTACAAATGTGAACTCTGTTATATCTTCTGCGTTGCTTCCGTTGTTGTTCTTTTATAGGCTTTTCTATACGGTTAAACAGCCAGTTTCTCTTAGAATCAATATAAATGGAATTGAACATAATTTTGTTCGTGCATTTTTTGAAGTACGCAATAAGGTTGTAGGAAGACCGTCATGCGTAGATGTTGTGCTTCAAGATAAAGATGGGAACCTTCTTTTCCTTGAATCAAAACTTACCGAATTTTTGGACGATTATTCAGACAAGCCTAAAACATATGGAGCAAGCTATCTTAGCCTGTATCAGAACGCTTCTATTAAGAATGCTTTAGAAAATGCAGGAATCGGAGTCGATAGGCAAGACAAAGTGCTCTTATTGACTCCTCGAAATACCATGTATCTCGAAGGTATAAAACAATCTATAAGTCACCTTATAGGGTTGGTTAAAGGACCTCAGATTGTTGATGATGAGTTTTACCCTTCAGCTTATTGCCGCGAGTATATAGAAGCGTTTGAGAACGCACCTAATAAATACTATGCTACTATTCTTTTCGATCCCACCAAGCAGATTGGAAATAGTCCGGAATTCGAATCTTACTGCAAACTCTATTGTTCCATTGTTGGAAATGAAGTTTTTAGAAATGGGATTGTCCCTGCTATCAGAGAATGGGCTAAACTTGAAAAAGGGGGAGAAAATATAATAATAATCCCTCAGCCATTGACATATCAAGAGATTACGTCTGCCAATCCTGACTATCCACTTCCTGAGAGTATCAAGAAATACTATGGATTTTAATGAAGATTCTGCATCTCTCGGATACTCATGGATGCCATCGTCGGCTAAAGGAGTTGCCAGAGGCTGATGTGGTTGTGCATTCGGGCGACTTCTGCATGGACGGCACGGAAAAGGAAGTCATAGATTTCATAAACTGGTTCTGCGACCTGCCTTACGATCATAAAATATTTATCTGCGGCAATCACGATGAATATCTCTATGAATCCAAAATTGACGGATTAGATGACAATGTGCATTATCTCTGCAATTCCGGGATTGAGATAGATGGCATAAACTTCTATGGCGTGCCGATGTTTATGGGCGACTGTATCACCGATCGTTTCTCGTACAATTATTCCCGAATAACGGCCGATACCGACGTACTTATAACCCATTGCCCTGCCTACGGCATCCTCGATTCTGACGACAACATCAACTATGGATCCTGGGACCTTCTTGCCAGATTACTGGCACTTGACTTGAAAGCGCATCTCTTCGGCCATATCCATGCCCGGCATGATATTGTGTATCAAAATGGCGTCATATACTCCAATGGAGCTATAATGAACTCGAATTACTCATCCATTCAGTTCCCGAATGTATTAGAAATTTAATTCGGAAATGAAGCTATAGATGTATTTTTAAGAGCGAAAGTAAGTTTTGGAATTCAATTCAATTAAAGGATATTTTGTGGTAAAAGGCAATAAAAAACGATTGACAAGTTTATTTTATACTTGCCAATCGTTTATATATTAGTCGATTATGTTAATATGGTTGTTTAATATTCGTCTTCGTTGAAGAAGAAGTCTTCTTTGGAGGGGTAGTCGGGCCAGATGTCTTCAATGCATTCGTAGGTTTCGCCTTCGTCTTCCATTTCCTGAAGGTTTTCAATGACTTCAAGGGGTGCTCCGGAGCGCATGGCGTAGTCTATGAGTTCGTCTTTGGTGGCGGGCCAGGGTGCGTCCTCGAGCTTTGAGGCGAGTTCAAGTGTCCAGTACATATTGTTTGGTGTTAGGTTGTTTGCAATCAGGTTGTTACGTGCATGCGCGCATGGCTATGTCGCGTGCTGCGTTCTTTGGGTGTGCAAAGTTACGTTTTTTCTTGGATGTTGCAAGTTTTTCAGCTGTCTTTTTGCCAAAAAATTTCGTTGATTCCGTTCTTTATGTTCTGGTAGCGTGCAAGGACGAAGAGGTAGTCGCTGAGCCGGTTTATGAATGTTATGGCTGCGGGTTGTATTGTTTCTGTCTGTGTGAGGGTGACTATGCGGCGTTCGGCGCGGCGTGCCACGGTGCGGGCTATCTGTGTGTTGGCTGACAGCGGACTTCCGCCGGGCAGGATGAAGCGGTTGTGGCGGGGTAAGGCGTTGTCCAGACGGTCTATTTCTTTTTCGAGGCGGGTGATGTTTTCGGTCGGGAACTGTGGAGGCTGCCAGGCGCTGTCGGCTTCAGTGGCGAGGATGGTGCCCAGGTCAAAGAGGCGGTTCTGCACCCATTGCAGCGTGTCGCGGTTGGCGGTGTCGGGATCTATGGCTGCGATGAGGCCAATCCATGAGTTGAGTTCGTCAATTGCGCCGTAGGCTTCGAGGCGCGGGCTGTTTTTGGTTGTGCGTGTGCCGCCGACGAGCGATGTTGTGCCGGTGTCGCCTGTTTTTGTGTATATTTTCATGTATGTGTGGTGTTTATTGTATGGATTTGTCTCCACGTGCGGCGGCTCCGAGGTAGCCTCCGTGGTGGCGCCGGGCGTAATCGGTGGCGGTGAATCCTATCTGTTCCATGACGTTGACAACAAGGACGTCGCCTATGACTGTCATGGCTGTGGTGGAGGTGGTTGGCGTGAGTCCTAAGGGACATACCTCAGGGGCGCCCCCGGTGGGGAGGGTGACGTCGGCCAGTGCGGCCAGGGGGCTGTCCGGATTTCCGGTGATGACTATGAGGGGAATGTCCGGATAGAGTCCGTGGGCAAGCTGTACAAGCGAGAGAATTTCACGTGTTTTGCCGGAGTTGCTGATGAGCAGCATGATGTCATCGGGCTGGAGTACACCGAGATCGCCGTGTTGTGCCTCGCTGGGATGGAGATTGATGGCGGGTGTGCCTGTCGAGGAGAAGGTGGTGGCGATGTTGAGGGCGATCTGACCGGCTTTGCCCATGCCTGAGGTGACGAGTTTGCCGTGGCGGTGGTGCACGTGGTCTATGATAAGTTCAACGGCGTGTGCATATCCGTCGGTGACGGGGATGTCAGCTATGGCTTTGCTTTCGGCATCAAGGATGCGTCGCATTGTTTCTTTGACGGTGCTCATCTGAGGGGGTGTTTTTATAACGCAAAGTTAGTGATTTTGCGGTGAGCTGCCAAATCAATGCTGTTTTGTGGGTTTTATGGCTGCGCGGATGTTGCCGAGGGGGCATTGGCTTCGCTGCCGGCGGCGTGGTCAACAATGACCTCCATGGCGGGAGTGCCTTGGGGATTCTGCCAGTCGTTTTCGCCGGGAGAGGCGGGACGTCCTGTTTCAATGGGGTATTCCTCCATGACGTCGCTCTGACGCGAGTCAACGTGTGTTTTCTGGTTGAACCAGCCTATGTATAGCAGTATGGCCAGACATAATGCGGCCACAATGAGTGCGGCGACCAGATAGAGTCCCCAGCCTTTGTTGCGTTTGGTTTTTGTTTGGGATGCCATTTTGTTGTTGTTTTTGGATTTTATTATACAACGGTTTGGCGTCCGTTAGGTTCATGGCCTTTCATGGTAGGGGCCATGTGGCGGCGTCGGGGATGTTGTCGGGCCCATATACGGCAGTGATCTGTGCGCGGCTGTCTGTGAAGTAGAGGCGCGGGATGCCTGAGGTGGCAAATAGGTTGTAGATGCTTCGGTCAGGAATGGCCACATAGGGGATGGTGAGGCTGTTGGCTGCCCAGTATGCGGCTACCGCAGTGTTGTCTTCGGCGCGTGATATACATATTATCCGTATGTCTTTGCCGCTGGCGATGACGCGATCGCAGTAATCTTGTACTTGTGGCAGAATGTGCTGACAGTCAGGACATGTTGTGCTGAAAAGGACTATAAGTGCAGGCTTGCCGGTGAAGTCATCAGGGGAGGTCAGGATGTCACCGCTGTTGTTAGTGATGGTGAACGCCGGGAGAATGTCACCGGGGCGCAGACGCGAGTCCTTGAGGGAATTGTCCGGCTTGTCGGGGCTGTCATTGATGCATGATGACATCAGGATGGCTGTCAGGACGCATATGCACACGCAAAGGCGGCGCAATGTCAGATGACCGATGATTGAGGACTGTTTCATCGGTTGTCGCGTTTTATTTCTCCTTTTACGGTGATACGCTCATAGTTGTTGATGGCGTTTGAGCGTATTTTCATGACTTTCATTATTCCGCCGGGCATGCGTCCGTGTCCGTTGAATGACACTGAGATGCGCGCGGAATCGCCCGGAGCAATGGGTTGGCGCGGAAAGGTGGCGCGGACGCAATGACAGTCATTGAAGATGGAGTTGATGACCAGTTCTTCATTGCCGGTGTTCAGGATGGTTATTGTTCCGGTCTGGATGGAGTCGGCATAGAAGTAGCCCAGATCAATGGTGCGGTTGTTATCGGGAAAAGTGATGTATGGTCCGTCTGTGTCAGTGTCCCCTACGGCAGATGCGCCGGAGGCTGTTATGCCTCCGGCTGCAATTGCCATGAGAAGGTTTATGATGGCGGCACGCACTGTCATCTGATTACTATTTTCTTTGTGAGTTTCTGCTCTCCGCTTGTGGCGTTGACAATGTAAATGCCGTCCTGCGGGAGATTGAATGTGAGCGTGCCGGTACTGCCCGCGTTGCCGCTGAAGATGTTGCGGCCCATGGTGTCAAAGACTTCAACATCAAGTGCCGAGTCGGTATAGGCGGCTGTGACTGTCACGGCATGTCCGCGTGTGCTGACGCTGATGGTTGAGATTGTCTCTGTCTCAATGTCACCGGCGGTGATGAACAGGCGAGAGAGAGCGGGGCCTTCCACTTCATATGTCATTCCCTCTGTGATGGGCGTTGATGTGGCAGTCGCGGCGTCATAAAGCATCAGATCACTTCCACACATGTCCGTTCCGTTGAAGGTGAGGAGGGTGGTGTTCTGTTCTTCCGCAAGTACGCAGAGCTCAACTTTGCGTACGGCATCGAGAGTGTTTATGGTGGCTGCGGTGTTGCCGGCTATTGTGAACACGCGTGTGCGTGTCGGGTCTGTTCCGTCCATGAGCATTGCCATGTCTTCATCATCGCGGTATTCCGCGGATGCTGCAGCGCTGACGCGGACAAGTGCCTGTGACCGGGCCACGCCGTCTGCTCCGGCGGCTGTCACTGTGAGGCCGGCGGGGATGATGGCTGCGGATTGTTCGTCACTGCGGGCACGCGGCGCTTTGAGCGGTGATGATCCGGGAGCGACTGCGGGTGTGGCCATCATTGTCTGGTCATATGTGAGTGTGATTGATGTGGCGGGGTTGATTGCCTCGACAAAGAAACTCTGCATGGGCGCGATGAGTTCCGTCGTTCCGTCGGAGCCTACGCTTGATGAGGTCCCGTCGGCATTTAGCAGCACATCGCGGATGCCATCGCCGTTCATGATGTAGTATTTGTTCTGTATCAGTCCGCTGTTGGCGCTGATGAACTTGTGCACGTCAAGGTGTGTCATGAATGGATTTCCCACCATGAAGTATTTGCCGGCAGCAGCGCCTGTGACGGTGATCCGGCCGTTGACCGGGTTAAGGCGGTGTGCGCCGTTGCGGTTCACCGGTGTTGCCGTGGGTGACATCTGGCCTGAGCCGTTTGCCTCATAGTCCTGTGTGTAATAGTTGTATTCAGTGTCTGCTTTGGGGAGACGCATGAGCACGCTGTCAGGAGCGGCAGCCCCTAGTGCCGACACATCGGCTTTTATCGAGAAGCCTTGTGCCGGAGCGTAGGGCACTGCCACGTCGTTGTAGACGTTGCTCCATGTGGTGCGAACAGCCACGTTGCGTTGGCTTGTGGCGCTGCCGGGGAGCTCATAGACTGTGGCCTGCGCGGCGTTCCAGCAGCGCTGGTAGACGGCAGGGCGGAAGCGGTGATTGAGCGTTGTGCTGTATGTGATGTCCTTGTAAAGCTCAGTAAGTTGCTGTCCTGTTGCCGAGGGTGCGTACATATCGCCGGCAACCACTCCGCCCAGAGGTGAGGCGAGAGTGTACCATTTCCCGGCGCGCAGGCGCACGTCAACCCATGCTTTCTCATATACAAGGTGCTGCTGACCGTTGATCTGGCCGCCTGTGCCGAAGTGTATCTGGCTGCAGGTGTTGGCCTGCCAGGGGAAGCAGCCCACTGATTTTCCGTCGGAAAGATGTTTGCCGACCATGTCATATATCACGTAGTCAGTTGCATCGGTTTCAGGGACGTTGTCCCAGGAATGTGTCTGGAAGGCGTTTTCAGAATATACGTTTATATCTTTTTTGCCGGGTGCCGACAGATGGGGAGATGTTGCCGAAGCGGGGACAAGAGTTTTTGTGAAATGCAGGGGGGCGTAGCTGAATTTGTTGGTGTTGACACGCTGCGGGGTGAAGCCGGGCTGGCCGGTGCGGGCGTCAAGGGTAAACTCATCGGCAGGGTCATCAGCGCGGTGTATGTCGGCTGAGGTCACGCGACTCCAGTTGCGGTCATTGTTGAAACTCAGGTTGCCTGCCTCGCCGGTCCATTTCTGATACTCGGCAACAACTTTTATGGTGAACACGTCCTGACCGTCGCATATGCTCTGCGAGGGGTTGTAACGGTCTTCCTGATAGTTGAAGCGGAGACGGTAGTAGTAGCCCTCATGGAATGTGAACCGGTCAGAGAAAGCAATCATGGCGTGGTTGTTGGTTTTGTCTCCGTCAACGATTGCAGTCAGATCGCGCAGACGTCCTACTGAGCGGAGGCCGGTGGGATTGTCGGCGGGGACGCTCAGATCTTTGTAATTGGGGTCATCGGTCTCGACAAGGTAGACAAGGTCATCGTCTGTTTTCTGGAGCAGACGCACAACGCCGGGAGTCACTGCCTCTGTCCAGCGCAGAGGCACGCACAGCATGTCGGGGTGAGTGTCCATGTCGCCGCTGACAGCTTTGAGCTGCCGCAGACCTACACGCAGGGGGACATCGTCCATCCATGAAGGATAGTCCATTTCGCTGTTATTGATTCCGTGCTTCAGCAGGGGTGATTTGTTGGCTATGATGACGCGGATTTCCGAAGGCTCGGTGCAGACTTTGATGTCTGAGCCAACAGAATATCGGTTAATGGGAATCGCAGTGGCGTAGACAAACATGTTGATCTGGCCTGTGGGCACTTTGAGAGAAGGGAACACGTATGATGCCTGATAGATCTGGAGGGGAGAACGCCCGCTGACGGGAGTCGTGTAGTGTATGAGACATTTGCGTGAGATGTCATCATAGAGACCTTTCAGAGGTTGGTTTACATCGGAGAGTTCTTTGTAGTCAGCCACTGAGCGGAAATTGGCTATGGCGTCATAGAGGAAGATGCTCTTGCCTGTCTCGGGATCGGTGTACTGTTCTTTATTGAACTGTGCGATAGAGCCATCATACCAGTCCATTATGGCATTACGCTCAAGGAGGTCCATCTCGGGCTGGCCGAACTGGCTCTGTGAGTCTTTCATGCCGTAGATGTCAATCTGGACCACGGGCCATTGGTTCTCGCAGACAATGATGTTTGACATGTCGGGCACGGGAACGCCGTCAATCTTTGCCACTCCTGATGAGTGGATGGTGAATGTGCATGTCTTGGCGCACTCACTGGTTATGTCGAAGTCATTGGCTGTGGGTGAGGTCACTGTGCCTGAGTCATCGGCATAGATGGCCATGATGTATTCATCGCCCACAACAAGGTCAACATCTTTGGGACTTGTGTTGAACACAAGGTATCGTTCGCCCTGTATCACCTCGCGGCGCACACGGTCATCGACAAGTGTCCACTGGTCGTCCTCAAAGGGCGTGTTGCTTTCGTAGTGGGTGTTGAAGACCACATGCCCGAAAGTCTGGTTGGGAGCGCCCGTACCGTTGTAGTCATAGTGGAGCACGGCGGCGTCAAAGGCTTCCTGATAGGTGCGCTGCGGATCATTGAAGTAGCGGTCAAAAGTGCTTTTCAGCAGGAAAGTGTAGTAGAAATCCACATCCTGATTTGAGGTTTCTGTACCCGGAAGACGTCCCAGTGTGGACATTATGACTTCAAACGGTGTCTCGACTTTTACGGTTGTCTCGTTGCCGCCGGCACAGATGGGCACAGTCTGGCGGGCGTATAGACGTGGTTTGGCCACGTATACGCGGATGTCATCAATGGCATAGTCGGCACCGCCGGAGTTGCGGCAGTTGTTCTCAAGCATCAGCTCGTAGTGGTCAATCTGGTCGGAGGATATTCCGAGAAGGTCAAAGTTGGGAACAAATGAATAGTAGAAATACATCCATCGTCCCAGGGGAGTCTCTGTGGTGTTGGGCAGATAGCCAGACACGAAGCTGTGTATGTTGACAGTCTCTCCGCCGTATTCTTTTTTCTTGACGGCCACGAAGTTGAGGATGACATTCTCAATCTCGCCGCCTGAGAACTCAGAGAGCCAGCCGTTGACAAACAGGGTTGAACCTGAGCATAGGTTGTCAATCTTCATGGTTGCCATTACACCGGGGTCAGATGAGGCGTTGACATAGTAGAAATATCCTTTTTCCTGACCTTTGGTGTCATAGAATTTGCGGTCATAAAGGCCTTTGCCTTGCCCGAAGTTCATTTCAGAGGTCATGTTGTTGTCCGGCTGACCGTGATAGGGTGTCATGTCGCTGTGGTCGCAGACAAGATACATGTTGTAGTCAAAGTAGGAGTTGAATCCATAGGCGTAGGTGGATCCTTCCCATGCACGCGGCCATTTGAAGCGGTGATGTCCGGTTGCGCCGGTCTGCATGTAGTCCGGTAGGTCACGGATGCCAATGTACTCGTCAAAGTCAACCTTTGCCTGCGGACTCTTCAGACCCAGTTCGTTTTCAATGTACTCTGTGCGGCAGTGTTTGTAGGTGTCGGTGGCAAGCTGGTCCTGAGAGAGGAGCACGGCGCTTTCGCCGGGCATGAATGTCACTTGATATTCAGCAAGCACAAGCGGGGTGGAGGATCCGCGCACATTCACCAGATTGCCGCCGGCGTCGCGGACAAGCAGGCGGATGCGGTATGTTCCTTCCCTGGCGTTTTCGGCATTGCAGTTCATGAATCGCGAATACCAGCGGTCTGCCTCGCCAACCTTGTAGAGGTTGTTGTTGTCATCGCGCCACAATCCGCCACGACCCACGTAGCTTTCAGTGGGATAGAACACAGAGTTGTCAGTCGTTACTGTTCCGTTCGGTGCCGTGACCTCTATGAGGGGACGGAATACCGGGAGCACCCTGTTGTCGTTGTCCAGATAGTAGAGGTTCATGGGCACGTACTGTTCTGTGGGCATGGGGTTATCGAAGCGGATCTGGAATGCTGCTCCGGCACGGGCGGAGACAACGCGTATGTTCTTTTTGACATAGCTCTCGTTGGCGGCCACGCTGCCTGAGAAATCTTTTGCGAATTCCACTCCGTCCTTGATGTGGAATATATGTCTGAAAGCTATGTTCGGCTCTACAAACTGGTTCTCCTGGATGTTTGTCCCAGACTGGCACACCTGGTAACCATCCAGTGCTATATAGCGTTCGCGGAACTGTCCTTCCGGCACCCAGAATGCGGGGACATTCGCAAAGCGGGCGTCATTGTAGCATTTGTCAAGACGCCATCCTGACAGATCGCCGAAAGGTGTGCGGTGCACTGATTGTGGCTTGAAAGGATAGTAAAGATCGGTGCATACGCCGTCCGTGGCATAGTCATACCAACGGCTCAGGTCAAGGAAGTAGTTGTTCTGTGTGGCGAAGTCAGAGAATGGCAACAGATTTAGCGTGCGACCCGGTATGGCATAGACAGTGTGCTCGGTGACGTGTGTGCGCTGCCGTACACCTGAGGTTATGCGTGGGTCATCGGTGGTGGTCAGGTACGAATAATCCGGCATCTCTATGTTGCTGGCGGCAAGGACATCGGCCGACGTCCAGTTGCCGCTTCGGGCGGCAGCCCAGTCACTGTACCAGTCTTTGAGTGCGTCATAACCGTGGTTTTCCTCGTCAAGGACTCCCTGGGTGTGACGCAGAGTGAAGCCGTTCATGTCCGGATTGGTTATCTTCATGTCGCTGAGGGTACTTATATCAGGCAACCCTGCAGGGGTGTTCACGTGATAGATCTGCAACTCGGCCAGGTGGAAAGTGATGTTCATTCCGTCTGCGTAGACGTCTGTTCTGGTGTCCCCGTTATAGACAGAAGACCATGTCCTTTTGATCACAAGGCGCATGGCATTGAAACGACGGTTTATGACAATGGGGTTTGAGTATTCAATTTCTCCTTCTTTGTCATGATTATAGAAGAAATTGAAGGAGGCCACATTGTTGTCAACTCCTACCCACGCCTGTGCATCAAGGTCAAAGACATCAACATAGAATTCCTTGACATGATATGCGTTGTTGTTGGCGCGGCGCTGCATCTTGATGGTGAATGTGTTGGTGCCGCTGAACTCGCCTATATCATTGATGTATATGCAGAAGCGTTCCAAATCAGGATAGTCTCCGTGCCAGTCGGCATGCCAGAAAGTTGATGGATTTCCGTCAACGAGATATTCAATGTGCTGACCTTCGTCGCGGTCGGAGCAGTTCGCCGACAGCTGTGAGGCGCTGTGGATGAGTGGTCCGAGCGCTGAGGCACGCAGGATGCCCGCGCTCAGGAAAACGGTTATGATGATGAGTCGTGCTATGCTTTTCAGACTGTTGTGTGCCATTTGTATCTTTTATTGGCGTATGATGTAGATGGTGCGCGTATAAATAAGATCTGTGGCTGTGCCTTTTATATGTACGGAGACATTTATGGCGGCAGTACCTTCCTCACCGCTGAGTTCCCCGATAATCTCACCGTTGCTGTCAGGAGCGGGAACTTTGGTGAAGAATGTGGACGTGGGTGGCGCGGCGGAGACGGTTATCTCGTATTGCGAGGGCTGGAGATAGGGGCTGTCTGCCTGTGCACGTCTGATCCTGGGAATCAGGTTGAAAGTGCCCTGTGTGCCGAATTTGAAATAGAAATCTTTTCCCTGTGATTCTTTCAGCACGGCCGGATAGCCGCCGATGGGGGGATAGAATAAAACATCGAAGTCAACCAACCAGTCGGAGATGGCTATGGGAATCTGTATGTAGTCGTTACGGTTTATGTAGGGAATGACATCGGCCTGTGTGAGGGCTGTGACAACATCTGTTGTGCCGTCGGCGCGTGTAAGTTCAACGTTTACCAGATAGCGGCCTGTAGGATGACTGTCTGGCACGCTTTCGTGCAGGTAGAGCCATCCGTGGGCGCCTTCATCGTAGCCGACGCCGGGAGCCATTGTGCTTGCCCGGAGTGCGTCTCCGTCAAGGACAGGCGCTGTTGTAAGAGTAGCTGTGGCGGGGATTTCCGGACGTCCGGCAGGTGAATGGAACATTTTGGCATCGCCGGTATATTTTGGTCCGAAACTCACTGAATTAATGGTGACATTCCGGTCTGTGAGATTGGAGAAGGTGAACTCTACTTTTGCAAGCAGGCGTGTGACCTCTATGGCAAAAGGTTCTTCTGTGCGTCCGGTGACAGTGACGGTGCGTGTTCCTGTCATGGGAACAAGGTGATTGGGATTTTTTGAGTTCTCAAGACCGTGGAATATGGCGTTGTCAAGCGCAAGACCGTCGCTGTTTGCGGCGGCAGAGCCGACGGTGAAGGTTGTGGCCGTATGTGAGGTGAATGCTGCCGGGGGGATGTTGGCGAAGGCATAGACCTTGTATGTGCCGGTGGGGAGCTCGCCCTTGAATGTGTCGGCATGTTTGCCGGCGCCGTTGATATCACCACCGTCAAAGATAGCGCGGACAATTCCGCTGTTGTCTATGAACACCACTTTCCAGTTGTGTATCAGCTCGTTGTCGGCTTCCGGGGCTTGGGGGCGGAAGCCATCGGGAGTCAGTGTGGCTGTAGGCGCGGGCACGGAGATGTTTACGGAGATGTCCACGGGGCGTCCGTAGCCTCCGTCAGGACTGTCACCGTTGTCAGACGCGCATGAGGCGCCCAGCATGGCGCAGGCCATGGCAATGAGAAGAAGGTGTATGGTGTGGATTTTCATTATATGGATTGCGGGATGCTTGAATTTACATTATTATCTGCGGATGGCGTTTGAAATTCCATGGACGCACATAGACGCGTGAGTCTATGTGTTCGGGGTTGCGGCGTATGATCTCTGTTGATCCCGGGCCGTGGAATGTGAGGATGAGGCGGTAGATGTTGTTGCGGACCACGGCATATTCCATGGGAATGTGGTTATGGGGATCGGACAGGAAGTCGTTGGCATGTCTGAGCCAGACGTTGTAGTAGCAGACGCCGCCGGGTATATGGGTGATTATGGCTGCATGCTGCGGATGTGCGCCGGCATAGACATCGGCAGCCTCGCGGTTGGTGAAGTATAGGCAGTCGGCATCGCTGACGGTGGGTCCTGACGGAGAGTAGCGCCACAGGTCCTTGCCCTCGGTGTATGCCTGCGCGGTGAGCTGGTCAGTGATGGCGTTGTAGGCCGAGTAGGCCTGCGCGGGAATGTAGAGGGCACGCATTGTCAGCCCTGTGAGAATGTCATTTCTGAGAATGTCCTTGTGCTGGGTATTCTCATTGGCATAGCTCAGAATCGTGAACGAGTCATATCCGGTAGGATCACCTGACATGGAGGCTGTATATGTGGCTGCGCCCAGACGTTTGGCGTCTGTGAATGAGGCGGCAGTGAAGTTTGCGGCGGCAGTTGTGCCGTACCAGTCGGCTGGGACCGTTGTCAGACTGTTCTTGGCAAGCGTGCGCGGCTCCACAACATAGTTTACGGGGATATCTGTGCCGTCGGCTACCCGTTCATCGCCGCAGACAAGCAGGCGGCTGAGGTCAGCGGGGATGTCGGCCCCTTCGGTGACATGCTTGAAGGCGTATGAGGGGCGTTGCATCACGTTTACCGGAAGCACGTGTGTAACGCGCACTTCCGCAGTCTTACGTTCCGTACCTCCGGCAGCGGGAGTCTCGCGCACTTCATAGACAAGCTGTGAGCCGGTCCATTGTGATGCGTTGTGGATGAGGTCAATGCGTGCGGCCAGACGTTCAATCCACACTTCGGCGACAAGGGGATGCTCACGTGTGCCGGCTTCCTCAATGGATGTTGCGGGCAGTTTTATGCGGCCATCGTCAAGAGCGTGTTTGGCGCCGTTGTATGCGTTGCTCATCACAAAACGGTCACAGTCGGCTATCCGCGACGCGCTCTGCCATGCGGCATCGCAGATGTGTGTGCGCAGCTCTCCAAGTGTATTTATGGATGTCAGGTCACCGGCATTGACCACAACGGCCATGCGTTGGCCCGGATCGGCCTCGAAACGTCCCACAGGCACCAGATAGGTTGCCGAGGTCTCGGTTATGTTCTCCGGAAGACGGTAGCCGTTGAGAACTGACTCGGAGAAATAGGCTTTGGCGATGAATGATGTTGCGGCAGGGTTGTCAAGGCCTTCTCCGCCAAGGGCATCCTTGTAGACAAAGATCGTTATGTCATGGATGTCATTCTCGTGGAGTATGCCGGGTTCTGTTCCGTCGCCGTTCTCGCCGCCGGTGGGGTTTGACCGTGATGTGACGGGTGTGCCTACGGTGAGCTGTATGTAGGTGGTGAAGGGTTTTTCCTCACCGCCGCCATTATCGGGCTGTGGGGTGTCATCTGAGCAACCGCCCGATGCCATGAGCATTGCGGCCATTGCAGCTGTCCACCATATGTGCAGGGAAAATCGCATATTCCTCCGTGCTTATAGTTCTATGTTTTCGATGCGTTTGCTCCAGCTGAGGACATTGATGACTATGTCACAGTAGGCCCAGGCATCGCCTTTGAGTATGAAATCAAGATGGTAGTCGTATTCGCGGTCAAGGTATTCCTGTGGCGGATAGTTGTACAGCTCATAGGCTGTGCGTCCTTGTGAGAGGATGTGTGTGAGGTTTATCAGTGCCACGGTCTTGCCTGTCTGGCGGCGGGTGATTTTGAGGATGGCGCCTTTTCGGGCATCGTCGGTGTCAATCATCAGCCGGTTGAACATCACGTTGTAGTGGGCGGTTCGCTGCAGAGCCACGGCGCGTGCCGGAGAAGAGGTGCGTCCGCCGTTTTCCACGGTCACGCCGTTCTCGTCAAAGCGTGTTGTCCATTGTGAGTAGGGGGTGTATAGGAGGCTGTCCGCGCCTGTCACTGAGTTGTCATGTGCCAGTGATGCGTTGGGCTCTATGATCTGCACGTCGAAGTCACTGGCGAAGATGTTGTCGGGATCGTCCATCTGGCGCAGTGTAAGGTCAAGGTGTTTGGTGTCACGGATCATTGAGACGGTGGCGTATGTGGCCTTGTTGTCGGTGACGGTGACATACTGGTCTTCCATGGGATAGACCGAGAATGGCGCTTTGGTGCGGTGCACGTCGGGGACGCCGCGGCCGTCGCGGGGATCGTCGGCCATCACTTTGAGGGTGTGCCAGAGGGTGTCCATAGGTGCGCCGGCATGGGCGACGGGGTGATGGTTCGTCCCTGCCAGGGGTTGCTGTGCGTGGTCAAGGTGAACAAAGAGGTCGCCTGAGGCAGACACGTCCGTACGGCGGTATTTGGCACCGGGAGTGTCAAGGGCTTTGTCCCAGTCTTTCTGCATGGCGACGGCCTGAAGACGGTAGCGTCCGGGAGCCAGCTCGGAGGGGTCGAAATGGATTGAGTAGCCGTATTGTGTGAGGGGAGCGCTGCCGCCGTCATTGCTGACGGAGCGTTCTGCCACTTTGCGGCCGTTTTCGTCGTAAACATACAGTTTCACATGCCCCACATGGTCGCGGAACATGTCGGCGCGCTGGGTGTTGTAGTCATATACAAAGCGTACGTACAGCCCGGTGGGACAGTCTTTGACATCATCTTCAATCATTGTGCATGAGGTGCCTGCGCCAAGAATTGCGGCGCCGAGAGCAAATTTGCAGAAGAGATTGTGAAGAAATCTGTTTGTCATTTGTCTGGTGTTGTATTTTTTGCGGGAGTGGCCCCGTTGTTTTGTTGTGGTTATATATGTTGTGGAACTTTGCGGGTTCTCGTTGTTTCCGTTTTTGGTTCTGCCGCTGTGGCAGGGCTTTATGTGGCCACATCGTGGCCTTTTACGGTATGTGCACCGTGGGCAATGGGATGGAGAGGGGAGGAAAGAAAACCGGGTGCCTCCGGCCGCTTGATGTGGACAGCGGCACCCGGTGGTCTGTATCAGTGTGTGGGCTTTTCTATGCCCGGTTTATCAGATGTCCTCCTGCTGGACGCGTTTTGCCCATGCAAGGATGTTGACTTTGAAGGAGATCCATTTCTCAACGGTCTTGTTGTCATCGGGGGTGTCGTCGTTGTCAACGTCAAGCTGGCCTACAACGGGTTTGCCGAGTTTCTTGAATGAGTTGATGTTGATCTCGTACCAGTTGTTGCGCACCATGCCGAAGCGGCCCAGGAAGTTGTTCTCGTCAAGGTTGGGATAAGCCTGTGAGGTTGTGAGTGTTGTCTCGTTGACGGCACTGTCGTTCCAGGGAGCAAGCTCATCGCCGAAGTGTTTAAAGCGGATGTCGTAGTAGCATACGCCGCCTTTGTATTCCACGATGGCGAATGTGGCGTTGGTGTTGGCTATCATTGTTGCGAGGGCGTCGGCGTCAGCAACGGGAACAGCCTTGAAGACGGGAGCTGTGAAGGCGTCAGCCTTGAAGGTCACGGCGCTTACGGTGATGAGGTTGTTTGTGGCATCCTGTGCATATTCAATGTTCAGGTAGTCGGCAACGTTTGCGGTTGTGAGTGTGAAGCTCTGGCCGTCAGCTACAGCAGCCTTGATGGCGTCGCGGATCACACGGCTTTCAACGATAGAGCGGATTGAGAAACTCTTTGCATCGGCGTCGTTGTAGTAGATCACGTCCTCCAGGTTGTTGACAGTGTAGAGGTTACCGTTGCTCTGTGCGCCCTGGGGTGCTGTGTAGGTCACTTTGAGGAGGGCGCGGGTTGTGTTGCGGTAGCTCTGGTTGGCAACGTTGAAGGTGTTCTCGTGGCAGTACTGGGGCTTGTCGCTGCCTGTGCCTTTGAAGGCGTTGGTCAGGTAGTCTTTGTTGGCGGCCTTGTTGGTGTTGTAGGCGGGGTCGATTGCCCAGTAGGTGCGGTAGAGATCTACAGCGGGCTGGAGGGCTGTTGTGCCTATTTTGGTGTCACCCACAAAGCGGAAGCCTTTGGCGAGCGGCTGTACGTTGGTGTTGTACTGCAGGTAGCCGAGGTCTGTGCCCATGTTGCGGACAATGTAGCTGGTGGCTTCAGTGTTGTCAAGCACCCATTCTACGCTGGCGATTGTGAGGTCTTTGAGGTTCTCGACGGTGTTTGCCGTGTAGGTGAGGGTTGCTTTTGCAACGGCGCGCTCAACAAAGAAAGAGCCTGCGGGATAGGCTTTGGCCTCTTCCTCGGTGGGCTTGCATACGCTGCTGCCCATGCCGAAGTGCACCAGTGTCTGCACTTGTGCGCCGGCAGGAGCTGTGGCACCGCCGGGAACTGTGGCAACCGGTGAGTTGGTCATGAAGAAGTTGCCCTGTGCGCACAGGTCTGAGTTTACGATGAGTGATGCCAGCGCGCTGTAGGCTGTGCCTTTGGCATAAGCTTTTCCACCGATGTTCATGCTGGCGATGTGGCCTTCGCCGCCCTGTGTGAGCACTTTGTTTGTCACAACGTGATCATAGTTGACCATAACAAGGCCCCAGAGGTCATCATTGTCGGCAACGTCGTTGAGGTGAACGGTTTTCAGATATGAGGAGGTGATGTTGGCACCTTCATCGCCTTCAACACCGCCGGGGGTCATGGTGAGGTCATATGCAGAGTGGAAAACGGCGTCAGCCTCGCTGCTGCCGGTGAACACCAGAAGCATGGCATTGTTCACTTTGTATTCCTGCTCTTCGCCGTGGGTGAAATCGTCGTTCACTCCGCGGGCAGCGGTTGTGGTAGGCAGGTTGATGCCAACGGCAATGTAACCTGAACCATCAAAACTTTCATTGCCTCCGTTGTTGGGATTGCCCGGCTCGTTTGAGCATGCGGTGAGCAATGCTGCGGCGGCAAAGCCGCCAATGATTGATTTTAAATTCATGTTGGTTGATTAATAAATATAAATGTATGAATAATAATTGTCTTGTCAGTAAAGCATTTCCTTGTTGCGGACGGCCTCAGGGAGTGCTCCGGCCTTTTCAAAATATTGCCGTGCCAGGGTGAAGTTGCCGTCCTGAACGGCGAGAACACCGCGGGCGTTGTTGGCCTCAGGGCTGTCACCGGCTTTCTCAAGGAGGCGCCGTGCTGTGGTGAAGTCACCGCGGTGCATGGCTGTCACTGCCGCGTTGAGGTTGGCGATCTCGCTTTCCGGATAGTATTGCAGGGCTATGTCGATCACGCGGTCAAAGTCATCGGACCCTTCGGGATAGAGGCGTGCCACGCGGAACATCTGGTTGAGAGACATGAGCTGCGGCTGTGTCATGATTATCTTTGCAAGGTTCTCGTCGCTCATGGGCTTGAGGCGTGTGCTGATGGCAAACTGTGTGGCGCGCAGGCGCGGGAACCATTCAGGCAGGATCTTGCTTCTGTAGAGTTGTGCAAAGCGCGGGTCTTTCTTGAGTGTCTGTTCTTTGGCGTCATAGTCGCTGGGCCCGTATGCGGGTGCGTCGATGAGAGCCAGAAGGTCTTTGCGTTGCTGCTCTGTTATGTCAGTGGCGGCAACCACAATCTCGCGGAATTCTTTCCAGTTCTCGGGAACGGCGCTGTAGGCAGAGGCCTCGGCAGGTAGTTTATAGCGGTCGGCAAGGTAGTCGGCCAGTGCTTTTGAACGGTTTGTGGCCAGCCAGTCGTTGTGGGTGTAGGGTGACTCGGGCGATGCGTATCCGGTTACTGAGATTGAGGCTATTTCCACGTTGGGATCGCTGAGAGCGTATTTCACAGAGTCATCAATGATGGCAAGCTGTGCGCGGTTGTCAATCTTCTGTCCGCTGCGGCAGGTGTAGGGAGTGGTGTGCAGTTCTGTCTTGTCAACCTCAAACTGTACGCGTGCGCGTCCCTCATGCACGGTCACGGGCTGTGCCGTTACCGGCGGGGTGATCTGTACAAGGCGCATCTTTGATGCGGGATTGAGATCAATGAGTGTTTCCGGCCCCTGTGAGCTGCCTGTGGGAATGCCGCATCCGCAGCTGTCATAGACAAGGGTTATGGCTGCCTGAGGCTGGAGCATCCATGATTTTATGGGAGCCGATGCCGTGTAGGGCACGCTCTGTTTCTGACCATTACGTCGCTGCACTTCTGTGCTGATTGTCTGATAGTTGGGGCTTGGAGGGACGGTGCCGCGGAGGTAGCCGTAGTGCATGCTGCGTCCGTTTACAAGGACGGTGGGCAATGCCAGACGGTTGTCACCGTTCTGTATCACGGGGGTGATGTAGAGCTGCTGGTTGCGTCCCAGGTTCAGTGAGTCAAGGACAATGTCCATTGACACCTGGAAGCTGTCTTCAACACGCCCTTTCCGGAAGTTTGCCGTTGTGATGGAGGCTATGGCCTGTGCGCTGATCACCGCCACAAGGACCATTATGTAGAATTTTCTGCTTATCTTCATTTCTGCAAGTTTTTCGGCGTGTTAGAAAAGATACATTATGGACAGTCCCAATTTGGTGACTCCCACATAGTTTGTGTGGCCGTCGGCGATTTTGGCGCCGCAGTCACCGCAGGCATATTTGTCATACCACACGCGGTTGTAGCCCACACCTATCTCGGCCTCAACGTTGAAATGGCGTCCCAGAATCCACTGGTAGCCATATGTGAAGCCTGCACCCGCAAAACCACCCTGATAGCGGTGGTCACGCACGCCTTTGCGCAGGTTTTCACCGCCGAAGAAAGCACCCGGCAGGGGAATGTCGGCGTTCGCGGCGTTGAACTGGCCTCCCATGGCGTGCACGCCGATGAAATGCCCGCTGAAACGTGAGCAGGTCCACCAGCGGTATTCAGGCATGAGCACCCAGTGTTTTACTTTGCGGTCTCCTTTTGTGTCAGAGTGGAATGTCCACGGATTGAGCCCGTAGACAAGGTTGAATGTGGATTTGCCTTTGAATCCGAGTTCCACACCTATGTTCGGCGTGGTTGTGGCATCATAGAGCAGGTTGGTCTTGACGGCAACCTGCGCGGGGGCATGCAGGGACACCGCTGCCAGCATGATGAGGCCTGATATTAGCTTTTTCTTTAAACCCATTGTGTGTGATATATGATGGATTTCCTTGTGATAATAATGTGTACTTCCTGATTAGAAATATGTGCCTTTGGGCGCTTACAACTCTTTGTGTAGCCCGGATTTATACGCTGACCAGATCATTGCGCTACCTTAGATTTAGATTTGCAGCGACAAACCGAACCTGAAATTGAATGTGTTTTTACACAAAACAATGCATTGCAACCTTGAACAATTATGCAGAAGATCAGATTTTTCTGTGATAATGACCCTGATTTGGGCAGATAACCGGTTATCCTGATAATTTTTAAGGGCTGTACGCGCTATTTTTCCGCAAATTTAGCCTCTTTTTTAAAAAGGTGCAAATTACCCCCCATTTAACTTTTTTATACAATTATTTCGTAAGTTTATGCAAAATATCGCTTTGCTGATAAGCAAGAAAGAGGATTACTGTAAAGACCCTCCCCTGCCGAAGATGATCCGACAGAACACAATCACAGTCACAAGTCCAATGACTTAGGATTCAGAAGAAAATCATATATGCTGATAGTAGTTATGCCGGAATCGTTACGTAGCACCGGAGTGTATTCACCAAGTACTATGATCTTTTTGAAAGAGTCATCAATATTCCGCAGTGAATTTTCCTCCTGTTTTACTTTATCTTCATCTACCATCCGATAGGCTGATTGTATATAGTACCGTTGACTGCCTTGATTGCAGACAAAGTCCACTTCATAATACTGGCGCTCGCGTTCATTTCTTTCAGTTCGCACTTGTTTGGGCACCACTCCTACATCCACATTGAAGCCCCGCGCCAGCAGTTCATTGTAAATCACATTTTCAAGAAGATGGGTATATTCCACCTGCCGAAAGTTCAGCCGTGCATTCCGCAGACCGCAATCTGCAAAATAATATTTAGAGGAACTTTCGATATATCTTTTCCCCTTTATATCATATCGGTCAGCTTTCTCTGTGAGGAATGATTCACAGATATAATCCAGATAGTTGACTATTGTATTGCGACTCACATTTTCATGCTTGACGCTTTTGAACGTGTTGGCAAGTTTTGTAGCATTGGTTAAGCCGCCGATGGAGGATGACAGAATGTCAAGTAATTCTTCCAACACCTCTTTATTGCGGAGTTTATATCGCGCCACGATATCGGTGATGTAGGTCTTCTCAAAAAGCGATTTCAAGAATGAGACTTTGTCTTCTACCGAATTTTTCAGAACTACTTGGGGCATTCCTCCATAGATCATATAGTCGTGCAACGCTTCCGTCTTGTCACCTTGACGGACTGAATAGTATTCGCTGAAAGAAAACGGATATAGCCTGATTTCATCGCCTCGCCCTGCAAATTCGGTGCGGACCTGACTTGAAAGGAAACGGGCATTACTGCCGGTGACATATACGTCTGCATTCGCCATGTTCAGATAACTGTTGAGCACATCTTCAAATTCCGGCACAAGCTGAATTTCGTCAACCATTATATAGTGCATCTTGTCATCTTTTAGCCTTGAGTCAATGTAAGCGAGCAGAGCATCCGGATTTCTCAATGCTGCATTTCGTCTGTCCTCGAGATTGATGTTTATTATATGGTCCTCTGCCACTCCTTGTTCCCTCAACCAACCGGCATACAATTTAGTCAGCAGAAACGATTTGCCACAACGACGAATGCCGGTCACGATTTTAATCATGCCGTTATGTCGTCGAACAATGAGTTTATTGAGGTAATTATCTCTCTGTATTATCATCCTACTGATAATTTCTGTGTCTTGTCACAAAAATTATCAGTACAAAGTTAGCTCTAAATATTCTATTTCGCAAACGTTTCTGCAAATTTGGGAACTTAAGAAACAAATGTGCAACCGGGAATTCCGGTTGCACATTTTCAAGGTGAGAAAAATAAGGCCCGCATTCCTGCACTTTCAGTGCAGACATTTATAGTGATAATGCTTGGTCGTAGAGTTACAATATGGGCACTTAACGCCTGCACTGTTATAATAAGCGACATGCGAAGCTGCGCCTCCACCGGAAGCCGGGCTCAGATTGACTCCTGTGCCTCTGCAATATGGACAGTCTGCAGAACTGCGGTGTGAACTACTATGGCCCGAACTATGTCCTGAGTTGTCACTTGAACCAGAGTCCGAAATCCAATTATTAAACTGATTCATGGAATATCCGCCTGATGACAAGTGATGGTTTTCTGCATAATAACGATCTCTTTCACCTTCATCATCTGTATAGTGTATAGCACAACAGAATTTAGTATTACGGGTATAACTTATTTTAACAAGTTTTTTTTCGTCAGAAGATACACGATATTCTGTTCTAAATTCATACTGACTGGTGTGGTCATATACTCGTCTACCATTTTCATCAATGTATCTGAATTTTGCGGTTACATTATCATTTTCATCAATAAGATAATCAGATGTTATTTCAATTTTACGAGAACCATCATTAAAAAATTCATGTTGACCGGCAAACCCGAGTATTTCCATTGGATAATATTCTCTACTATAGAGATTTAAGAAAGTGGAAATAATAACAAATAAAGTGGCTAATTTTTTCATATGGGAAATTTTTAGATTAAACATGTGCAAAGCTATGAAATGCAAAATCAAAATTACCCCCCCGGTTAAATAATATTAATATAGATTAAATATTTGCAATTTTACTGTCATTTTGTCATTCCCTGAAAAATGGTTGACAGATAAAATTAAATGGACTGTGGCGCGAATGTCCGGCTTTATTCGATGCGTTCAAAATGAAAGCCCGGCTTGCGGTGTTGTGGTACATCCGCAAGCCGGGGCTATGTATTGTGAGAGTGCGTCCGTTGATCAGCAGTATTTGCTGAAGTCGGTGTTGCGCATGTCGCCTGTCTCGTTGAAGGCATTGTGGAATGCGAATGCGGCACGCAGCGTGTGCGGTGTCTGGCCGCCGGTCTTGTCCATGCCCAGACGCAGGTAGTCACGCAGCAGCGGACGATAGTCGGGGTGAGCGCAATTTTCTATGATGCGTTCGGCGCGCTGCACGGGGTCAAGTCCGCGCAGGTCGGCTATGCCCTGGTCTGTGACAAGGACGTCCACTGAGTGCTCGGAGTGGTCAACGTGTGCAACCATCGGGACTATGTTGCTGATCAGGCCGCCTTTGGTGACTGACGGGCATGAGAAGATGGAGACGTATCCGTTGCGGGTGAAGTCACCTGAGCCGCCGATGCCGTTCATCATCTTTGTGCCCAGCACGTGCGATGAGTTGACAGCTCCGAAGATGTCTGCCTCAAGGGCGGTGTTCATGGCGATGACTCCTATGCGGCGTATCACCTCCGGGTTGTTGGAGATCTCGGCCGGACGCATCAGGATCTTGTCATGGAAGAAGTCCATGTTGGCAAAGAGTTCTTCCTCGGTCTTGTCAGAGAATGTCATGGAGCATGTTGATGCGAAGGTGCATTTTCCGCGTTTCATCAGCTCGAGCACGGCATCCTGGATGACCTCGGTGTACATCATGAAATTGGGCAGTTCCTTTGCCTCGGCCAGACCGTAGAGCACGGCGTTGGCCACGTTGCCCACTCCGCTCTGCAGCGGAAGGAACTCTTTGGGGAGACGGCCGGCACGGTATTCGCCAATCAGGAAGCTGACAACGTTGTTGCCGATGCGTGTGCTGGTCTCGTCAACGGCGGTGAACGCTTTCACGCCGTCGTACTCATCAGTGTCCACTATGCCGACAATCTTTGCGGGATCAACCTGCAGGTAGGGGGTGCCGATGCGGTCATTGGCGTGGAAAATGGGTATCTCGCGGCGGTAAGGAGGATCCTGAAGCAGGATCACGTCGTGCATACCGTAAAGGGCTTTGGGGAGCTTGTGGTTTATTTCTATGAATATTTTCTTTGCCATGGCGGCATAGGTGGGTATGTTTCCCACACCGCATCCCAGAAGGATCTTGCCGTCATCGGTCACCTCGGCTGCCTCGATGATGGCATAGTCCACGGAACCGTAGAATCCGTAGCGTGTTTCCTGGGCCATCTCGCTGAGGTGACGGTCGTTATAGTGCACATCGTGAGTGTTGATGTGCGCGCGCAGAGCCGGGAGGTTCTGATAGGGAGCCCGGAAATTAAGTGCGTTGTTTTCAGAGAGGATGGTGTCAACGTGGCGGTTGGTGGAGGCACCGGTGAGGATGTTTACCTTGTATTCACGACCGGCCTCGTGTTCTTTGATTGCTTTTGCGGCGATGCCCTCGGTGATGCCTTTGGGTGTGCCGGGGGCGGTGAAGCCTGAAAGGCCGAGTGTGTCACCGTGATTGATCAGTGAGGCGGCTTCCTCGACCGTAATTTTATCAAATGCCATAGCAGGGATTTAAAGTTTTATATTTTAGAGTTTTATGATTATTGCGATTGGTTTTTCAATGCTATGTGCGCCGGTTTTTGCGGGCCGGCGGCTTTGTGGCTGTGGCCTTTTTTTGTAATTTTGTGCAAAATTACCAATTAGTGGCCAAATCCACAAATATTTAAATCAAAATAATGGAGAGTGATGCTGTGCGGCGCACGGAAAGCCGTGATGAACGCACATTGTTTATAGAGACATATGGCTGCCAGATGAATGTAGCCGACAGTGAGGTTGTGGCCGCGGTGATGGGCATGGCCGGATATGCTATGGCGGACAGTGCCGACGGCGCCGATGCCGTGCTGCTGAACACGTGCTCCATACGTGACAACGCCGAGCAGAAGATTGTGCACCGGCTGGAGCAGTTGAGGGGCATGCGCCGCCGCCGTCCCAAGGATGCGCCGCGTATGATAATCGGGGTGATAGGGTGCATGGCTGAACGTGTGCGCCGGGAACTTATTGATGATCATGGCGTTGACGTTGTTGCCGGTCCTGATGCCTACCTTGACCTCCCGGCGCTGTTTGCGGCGGCTGAGGCCGGACAGCCGGCAATAAATGTGGAGTTGAGTACAACGGAGACATATGAGAAGATCATACCGTCGCGCATCACAGCCGGGAAAGTTCCGGTGGGCGGTTTTGTGTCTATAATGCGCGGCTGCAACAATTTCTGTTCATATTGCATAGTTCCCTATACGCGTGGTCGTGAACGCTCGCGGCCTGTTGACAGTGTGCTCAATGAGGTGCGTGACCTTGCCGCACGCGGATACAAGGAGGTCACGCTGTTAGGTCAGAATGTGAACTCATACCGTTATACGGATGCTGAGGGCGTTGCGGTGACTTTTCCGCAGCTGCTTCTGAAAGTCGCTGACGCCGCGCCCGGGATGCGCGTGCGTTTCACAACGTCGCATCCCAAGGATCTGAGTGATGAACTGATTGATGCCATAGCCTCGCGCCCCAACATATGCCGTCACATCCATCTGCCCGTGCAGAGCGGCTCAGACTCTGTGCTCAAGGCCATGAACCGCAAATATACGCGCCGCGACTATCTTGAACGGATAGCACGCATACGCCGGGTCATGCCTGACTGTGCCATCACAACTGACATGTTCACGGGCTTTCATGGTGAGTCAGACGGTGATTTCCAGCAGACGCTGATGCTGATGCGTGAGGTTGAGTTCGATGCCGCCTTCATGTTCAAGTACAGCGAGCGTCCGGGCACTCTTGCCGCGCGTACAATGCCCGACAATGTGCCTGAGGAGGTGAAGATTGACCGTCTCAACCGCATGATTGCGCTGCAGGGCGAGATAAGCGCCAAATTGAACCGCGCTGACATAGGCAAGGAGTTTGATGTGCTTGTAGAGGGAGTGTCGCGCCGCAGCATCAGTCAGTGGATGGGACGCACGCCGCAGAACAAGGCTTGTGTGTTTCCGCGCGGCAACTTCCGTGTGGGCGATACGGTGCGCGTGCGTGTGGTGGATGCCACTTCAGCCACCCTCATGTGTGAGCTGATCTGAGCGCAAAGACAGATTAACAGGACACATAAAGCTGCCCGATTCCTGATGCGGATACGGGCAGCTTTATGTATCTATGCGGTTTTCTGTGTTCTGTACAGAAAACTATATCTAAACTGTGATCAGTCTTCCAGATAGAAAGTGACGTTTGTGACAACGCGCACTTTCTTTATGTAAGGAGTTGATGAATCAGCGTCATCAATGGAGAAATAGCCCTGCTCGGCGCTCTTTATCTTGCCCAGACGGCTTTCTGAGTCACTGGCAAAGCGGTCTGCGGCCTCGCGGGCATTCTTGGTAGCCTCGGCAATCATCTCGGGTTTGATGGTGTTGAGCTCGGTGTAGTCATAGCGGATGTATGAGTTTGAGAATGCTATGCCCTTGGTGAGCAGTTCGCCCTGACGGTTCAGCAGTTCGCGCACTTTGTCAACCTGACCGGTAAGCACTGTCATTGTGGTTGTCAGCTTGTACTTGAACGACGGGCCCTCGGCGGAGGAGCGGTATTGATCAGCCGTCATATCATATACTTCGGGAGGATTAACGGAGATATCGGTGGCGGGGATGCCGTTTGATGTCAGGAACTCCATGAGAACCTTGTTGTTTTCTGTTGTGCGTGTATAGAGGGCGGCAAGGTCATCGCCGGTGATGGCATAGCTCACGGGCCATGTCACGGAATTGGCCTTGACGGTGCGCTCGGCCAGTCCGCGCACGTTCACCTCGCGGTCACGGAAAGCGAAGTTGTCTATGCCGCCTTTTATGGCGAAGCCCATTCCCAGAATTCCCAGCGCCAGGATGACGGCACCAATAAGTCCTTTGAAATCTTTCATAGTTTCTACGTGTTGATGGTTAGAATCAACGGCAAAGATACACGAAAAAACATGCATATGTCCATGATTTAACATAATTAACTTTTCAGGTTTTTGTGTTGGTATGTTAACGCGTGCGCGCATGTGGTGTATTTGAAAAAATTTGGCTAAATTTGCAGTGAGATTGCGGTGGTGCGCGCCGGCGGTGCCGGCCCTTTCTCTCTCCGCCCATGATTCCCCACTGCATCCGGAGCGCGGCCTTGTGCCGCAAGCCGCTGTGGCTCATCGCGATGAGCCACGGCCTCAGGCAAAGAAAAATAAAAAACAACATAAATGACAAGTAAATGGCACTATTTACCCCTGTCTGCCGAAGAACAGAAACTGGAGTCGGAACTTGCCCGACGGTTTGCCAATGTTGAGCCCATAAGCGAGCTGCTTGTGCAGCGTGGCGTATGCTCGGTCAGCGAGGCTGAGAGGTTTTTCCACCCGTCGTTGCGAGATCTCCATGACCCTTTCCTGATGCCTGAAATGGACAAGGCGGTTGAAAGGCTCGACAGAGCCATGGGGAGCAAAGAGAGGATAATGGTGTATGGTGACTATGACGTGGACGGAACCACGGCTGTGGCGCTTGTGTACCGTTATCTGCAGAATTTTTATTCGGAGATAGAGTACTATATACCCACACGCTATGACGAGGGATATGGCATCTCCACGGCAACTATTGATGAGGCTGCTGACCGCGGTGTCAAGCTCATCATCATCCTTGACTGCGGTATCAAGGCCATTGAGGAGATCAAGTATGCCCGTACCCGTGGCATAGATTTCATAATCTGTGACCACCATGTGCCCGATGACGAACTTCCGCCGGCAGCCGCGATCCTCAACCCCAAACTTGAGGGAAGCACCTATCCCTGCTCTCATCTCAGTGGCTGCGGGGTGGGCTACAAGTTCATGCAGGCGTTTTCCATAAGCAACGGGCTGGGGACGGCTGAGCTTGAGGGTATGCTTGACCTTGTGGCCGTGTCAATCGCTGCCGACATTGTGCCGATGGTTGACGAGAACCGTGTGATGGCCTACCATGGGCTGAAACGCCTCAATTCCAATCCCAACATGGGTCTGCGCGCTATAATACGCACCTGCGGACTGGGCGGCAAAGAAATCACCATCAGTGATGTAATCTTCAAGATAGGGCCGCGTATAAACGCCAGCGGACGCATGCAGAGCGGACGCGAGGCTGTGGAACTCCTTGTGTCACGTGACATCAAGGACGCCAATGAGAAAAGTCTGGCCATAGACCAGTATAACAAAGACCGTAAGGAACTTGACAAGCGCATCACTGAGGAGGCCAATGCCATCCTTGAGAAGCGCGGCGAGATGGACTCCACAAAGAAATCAATAGTCATATATAACAAGGACTGGCACAAGGGCATAATCGGCATAGTAGCCTCGCGCCTAACCGAGCTCTACTACAAACCTTCGGTAGTGCTGACGCTTGCCAACGGACTCGCAACCGGCTCAAGCCGGTCCGTGCAGGGCTTTGATGTCTACAAAGCCGTTGAAAGCGTGCGTGATATCCTTGAGAATTTCGGCGGCCACACCTATGCCGTGGGCCTCTCAATGAAAGAAGAGAATATCCCTGAGTTCATGCGCCGCTTTGAAGAGTATGTGGCTGAGAACATACTGCCGTCGCAGCTCACTCCCCAGCTTGACATTGATGCCATCATCACATTCTCGCGCATCACTCCTGAGTTTGTGAGCACTCTGCGCCTTTTCAATCCTTTCGGGCCGGGCAACCAGAAGCCGGTGTTCTGCAGCCGCCGGGTCAAGGACTTCGGTACCTCCAAACTTGTGGGCCGCAATCTGGAGCATATAAAACTTGAGCTTGTCGATGACACAAGCGGCAAGGTGTTCAACGGCATAGCTTTCAATATGGCGCAATATTTTGACCGAATACATGCCGGCGAGCCGATAGACATCTGCTATACCATTGAGGAGAACAAGCATCACAATGCCTCGTCAACCCTCCAGTTGCTTGTGAAACAGATACACTTCTCGGCCGGTGACGGCAAAGCGCCCCGGTGAGCCGCGCACTCTTACACCTCTCCACTCCTCAGCAGGTCCTCAGCCATTACTGGGGCTATGACTCGTTCCGCCCCTGTCAGCTTGAGATAATCAATGACGTGCTGGCCGGACGTGACGTGTTGGGGCTTATGCCCACCGGGGGAGGCAAATCTCTCACATTCCAGGTCCCGTCCATGCTGCTGCCGGGAGTCACGGTTGTGGTGACACCGTTGGTGTCACTGATGAAGGATCAGGTTGACAATCTGGCAGCGCGGGGCATACGGGCCGCATACCTGTCGGCATCATTGCGGCCGGCGCAGGTCCGTCTTGCCTATGACCGCTGCATGCTTGGAAAGGCGCGGTTGCTCTATGTGTCACCTGAGCGTCTGCGTGTCGAGTCATTTCTTGCGGAGTTGCGCACATGGAATGTCAGTCTGATAGTTGTTGACGAGGCCCATTGCATCTCGCAGTGGGGTTATGATTTCCGCCCCTCCTATCTGCTTATTTCCCGCCTCAGGGAGATTGTGGGCGCCGATGTGCCCGTGTTGGCGCTGACGGCATCGGCCACGCCGGCTGTTGCCGCCGACATACGCCGGCAACTTGCTTTCCGCGCCGGGCATACCACTCATGCGTTGAGCTTTGACCGCTCAAACCTTTCATACATAGTGCGCCATGCTCCTCATAAATTCCTGAAACTTAAACAGATTCTTGAAAATACGCATGGAACATCAATTGTATATGTACGTTCCCGTGCGCGGACCAAGGAGATAGCCATGCAGCTTCAGGAATGCGGCATTGACGCCACTTTCTATCACGCCGGACTTGACGCCCGCGTGCGCGCCGAGCGCCAGCAGATGTGGAAAGAGGGAAAAGTGAGGGTGATTGTGGCCACCAATGCTTTTGGGATGGGTATTGATAAACCTGATGTCCGCGTGGTGGTGCACATGGATGTTCCGCCGTCGCTTGAGGAATACTATCAGGAGGCCGGCCGTGCCGGTCGCGACGGCAAGCCCGCTTTTGCTGTCGTTATAGCCGGAAATGCCGACAAAGCCACACTGACGCGCCGTCTCAATGACAGTTTTCCGGATATGGACTTCATCAGACACGTGTATGAACGCACCGGCGCTTTTCTTGAGGTGGCTGTCGGTGCCGGATATGACTGTGTCTATGAGTTTGACATAGAGCGATTCTGCCAGGTGTATAAACTGCGTCCCGAGCCGGTGCACGGAGCATTGTCCCTGTTGTCGCGCGCAGGATATTTTGAATATTGCGAGGATGGACAGACGCGTTCACGGATAGTCATTGACACTCCGCGTCATGAAATTTACGGACTGGCGCTTACGGGCAGCGAGGATGCGGTGATGTTGGCGCTGTTGCGGCGATATACGGGCATCCTGACAGAGTTTGTTCATATTGATGAGACTGAGATTCAGGCTGAGACGGGTCTTGATGCCGACACTGTCTACAACGCCCTTCTGTCGCTGAACCGGCGCAAGGTGGCGCGCTATGTTCCCCGCAAGGCTATACCTTATATATATTATACAACATCGCGCGAGGCAACAAAGTATGTCACTCTGCCTGATTCTGTCTACGCCGACCGGCGTCGGGAAGCCGTGAAGCGCATGCAGGCTGTGGTGAATTTTGTGTTCACGGATGCTTCATGCCGTTCACGGATGCTTCTGGAATATTTCGGTGAGACATCTGTTCCTGACTGCGGACGCTGTGATGTGTGCCGCGAAAGGGCAAAGAATGTCCGTGCCGATGATATTGAGGATATTGCTGCCGAAGCTTTGGAGCAGATGGTGCGTCGCTATCCGGGTGCCACGATTGAGCAACTTGCGAACGGGCTGGGTGTCCCGGTGGCGCGGGTTGCCGGTGTGCTGCGTGGTCTTGTGGAGGATGGCACTTTCAGGATTTGCGGCATGCGTGTGTATCTGGACAAATAAAAAGGGCGCTAACATATTGTTAAACGCCCTCTGAAATCAGTCTGCACAGACGTCGCCGTCCTACTTAGCGGCAAGTGGCGGAACAGGCATTCCGTGACGCTCAAACCATGCGGCACGGCGTCTTTCTATCTGCGCGAAGAGATCTTTCTTGCCGTTTGCCGACATGCGGATTACGGTGCTGTCAGTGAGCCTGATGGAGAATTTGGCCATGAACCCGTTGACAACGGCTGCGATTTCCTCATAGCCGAAGTGCATGCGGCGGTATCCGCTTTTGCTGAAATTGGCCATCATCACGCTCATGCCCACGTTGGGCGCAACTGTGGCATAGTCGTCGAAAAGGATGAATTTGCCGTTGGTGACATTGAGCATGTTGGCGCCGACAATTGACACGAGTTTTGTGTATGTTCCGTAGAGGGGTGACTGTGTCCGGGCCTCGAGCATGTCACTGACCGCCGGTATGTTTGCGGCAGCAGTGTGCTCGGACGACCCTTCAATGCGTATCATTGAATTTCCGTCGATGCCGGCACGTCCCAGTTGGGCCAATGTCAGCGGTCCTTTTTCAACTCCGTTGACAACAGCATAGTAGCGTATGTCGGCTGGTGCCTGAGGGGAAGTTGTCTGTGCCACAGGAGGCGCAGGGGAAACCGGAGGTACGGGTGGAACTGGCGGTACGGGCGGTGGCGGTGGAGTCAGCAAAGCGGCTACTTCCGGCAATTGGGATGCGGCCACCCAGTCCGTCAGACCTGCTCGCCATACAAGTGTGACACTGTCAAGTCCTTGGTTCATGAGTTCCTGAATTGTGAGCGGCCCTATGCGCTGGCCGTCTTTCACCATATAATATTGTGTCATGATGATGTGGCGCGGATGAGGTTGTGTGATGCTACAGTCGTTTATTTTTCAGTGGTTTTCTTGGCTGCGGCTTTCTTGCTCGTAGCTTTTGCCTTGGGCTCTTTCTTGGCCGCGGGTTCTTTTTTAGCCGCAGGGGCACGCAGGGCATGCTCTTCGTTGTAGTGCTCCAGATCGCGGCGAGCGGAGGAAAGCTCTTTGTTGAGGGTGGCAATCTCACGCTCCTGATTGCGGATGGTAGTGAGCAGGGCATTGAGTTCCTCGTTTTCTATCTCCATGGGGTATTGGTCCTCAACGCGAACAATGAAATCGGCCAGGACGTTCATGTAGTTGGTAAATGCCTGGAAGGGAGTTTCATAGGGGCTGAATAGTGAGTGCACGGCGCCGTCTGCAAGGTGCTTTGTTGACATGTAGTAGAGATGGTCGCTGCCCTGCAGATACCACCAGTCCTGTTTCAGGCGCCGGTCCGAGCAGAGGCGCACGCGCTCAGCCACTGAATAGAGTTTTCTGAAAGCTTCATTCTGGAGGTCGTTGCCAAGCCATGCCGAGACGTCGCGGGCCTCGTCGGCATCGCTGATGGGGTGCATCACCACAAGTTCGGCAACGGGTTTGAGTTTCTTTATGGCCTCTGTAGGGGTCCAGAACTCTATGCCACGCTCGGCAGCCATCCGCGGCAGTGCCTCAAGGAACTGGAAGATGCCTGATTCGGCGGGATGTATGCCTCCGAATGTCTCAAGGTTGAGGCATATGTTCACAATCTGTTCCTCGGCGGGGGTGGCAGCCACCCAGTCCATGTATTTGTCGGCGGTGAGGGGATATGCATCCCAGCTTGTGTCAGAGAAATGGAAAGCTATGTCATCGCTGAGTTTGGCGTTGCGGAGCAGGACTTTCAGCTTGGGCGCGGAAGCGGCATTGTAGACATAGTCAGGCGATTTCCATCCTAAAATGTGCTTGGCACCTTCAGTGAGCACACCTTTGTAGCCCATGGCAAGGATCTGGGGTGCAATCTCGTCGCTGTATATAAGCTCGGTGTTGCGGAGCACTTTGGGGTCAACGCCAAGGAGTGTGTTGAGTTTGTTTGAGTGCACGCGCACCTGCTCGGAGAATTCCTCGGGGTCAGTCAATGATGCCAGTGAGTGGGCGTAGGGAACAGCCAGGAACTCAACGCATCCCGTGTCGGCAAGTTTTTTCAGCAGGTCAATCATTTCAGGCACATATTGTTCAAGCTGTTCAATGGCCACTCCTGAGATTGATATGGAGCATTTGAATGCGCCTTTGTTCTGCTCTATCATGTGAAGGAGAGTCTTGGCGGCCGGAATGTATGAGCGCTCCGCAATGCGGGTCACTATGTCATCGTTGAGAAAATCGTCATAGTAGTAATGGTCGTTGCCTATGTCAAAGAAACGGTAACGTTTCAGACGCATTGGCTGGTGTATCTCGAAATTTAAGCTTATTGCTTTCATCTTGTATGTTGTTTTGTAATATTAGCGGTTGAGCACTTTTTTATAGATGTCTATCACTTTTTTGCCGGCTTTGTCCCATGTGATCTGGGCAACTTCTTTGAGGCCGTCCTCGCGCAGCTGGTTGTACATGGCCGGATAGGTTACTATTGAGTTGATGGCATCGGCCATGGCGTCAATGTCCCAGTAGTCTGTCTTGATGACGTTGTTGAGGATCTCGGCGCATCCTGACTGTTTTGAGATTATTGACGGAACGCCCATCTGCATGGCCTCGAGAGGAGAGATTCCGAAAGGCTCAGACACTGAGGGCATCATGTAGACATCGCTGGCTTTCAGCATCTCGTAGACCTGCTTGCCTTTCTGGAAACCTGGGAAATGGAAACGGTCTGCGATGTCGCGTTTTGCCACAAGGTCAATCATCTTGTCCATCATGTCGCCGGAACCGGCCATGACAAAGCGCACGTTGCGGTTGTTCTTCAGCACTTTGGCGGCAGCCTCCACAAAGTATTCAGGTCCTTTCTGCATGGTTATGCGACCCAGAAATGTCACTATCTTCTCCTTGGGCTTTTCCACTTTCACATCAAGCAGTTCCTGGCTCAGCGGCACCACAGCGTTGTGCACGGTGGTCACTTTGGCAGGATCAATGCCGTATTTCTCAATGACGGTGTTGCGTGTGAGGTTGGAGACGGTGATTATGTGGTCGGCGTGGATCATGCCGTCGCGCTCTATGTTGAACACTGTGGGGTTCACGTTGCCGCGTGAGCGGTCATAGTCTGTGGCGTGGACGTGTATCACCAACGGTTTGCCGGTGACTTGTTTTGCGTGTATTCCGGCAGGATAGGTGAGCCAGTCATGGCTGTGTATTATGTCGAAATCAATGGTGCGAGCCACCACACCTGCCATTATCGAGTAGTTGTTTATCTCTTCAAGGAGATTGTCGGGATAGCGTCCCGAGAATTCCAGACAGCCGAGGTCATTTGTGCGCATGTAGTTGAAATCGGCATATATGTGGTCGCGGAGGCGGTAGTAGAGATCCGGATCCATCACGCGGCCTATGCGCTGTTCCACGTAGTCGCGGTTCACATCGCGCCAGGCCACGGGCACCTGTGAGGCGCCGATTATGTTGGCGAATGAACGGTCCTCATCGCCCCACGGCTTGGGGATGACAAAGGTTATGTCCATGTCACCGCACTCCCACATGCCGCGGGTCAGGCCATAGCTGGCAGTGCCCAGACCGCCCAGGATGTGTGGAGGGAATTCCCAGCCGAACATTAAAGCTTTCATATTGTTATCAGGATTTGTTGACAGGGTTATACATTCAGTTTCTTGAGTGTCCGGATGGTGGCCAGCACCTGTGCCACATTGGTGGCATGGCTGATGGCTCCGCGGCCGCTGAAAGGCGGATTGGCGTCATAGAGTTGCGATAGAGAGCCTATGCATCCCTGACTCATCTCATCTTCAAAGCCTATCAGCATGCGGTCTATATAGCTCACGCCGCTCATTCCGAACACTCTCAGGTAGGCATCGGCGTAGAACCCTATCAGCCAGGGACGTGCCGGTCCCTGATGCAGGGCCAGTTCGCGTTCGCGCGGAGAACCCAGATAGAACGGGCGATAACCGTAACTTTTTGGCGAGAGTGTGCGCAGCCCTTTGGGCGTCAGAAGCTCACGGGTCACCACATCAAGCACGCGCTTGCGCTGGCGGCGGTCAAGGGGAGAGTAGTCAAGGCCTATGGCAACCGCCATGTTGGGTCTGACTTGTGGATCGGCATAGTTGCCGTTCACATAGTCATACAGATAGCCATAGTCATTGAGGAATGTCGGGGCAAATGCTTCCTTGATTTTCGCGGCCTCGGCCTGCCAGCTCTCAACCTCTTTCCCGGTTGCCTCATCGGCGTTTTCAGTGCCCATAAGTTTGCTGCCGAACATCAGTGCGTTGTACCACAGTGCGTTGAATTCCACCAGCATACCCGTGCGTGGAATCACCGGATGGTCATCGACCATTGAATTCATCCATGATGCGGGAATCACTGTGCCGTCGGTGCTCAGCAGCCCGGTGACTTTGTCGGGTTTCAGGTTGGGATGTCCTCCGCCAAGCACGTAGTTTATGATTTTTTCAACCGAATGGCCGTAAAGTTTTCTGGCGGCGTCCTCGCCTTCGCTCTTGGCGTACTGCTGTATGGCCCACAGTGCCCAGAGGGGGATGTCGGGAAGATCAATGCCGGCTATGCGTTCGGAGACTTCGCCGGTATCGGCAAAATGTTCAAGGGCCTTCAGAGCCGTTTTCATTATGGCTTCGTAGTCGGCACGGTGGTGTATGGCAAGGGTCAGGCCCGGAACAGCCATGAATGTGTTGCGTGCAAGCACCACTCCCCAGGGATAGCCTGACAGCACGTACATGTCCGCACCGTCTTTGAGGTAGAACTGTTTCGCGGCGTTTTTCAGGCAGTTGTAGAATGATGACCGTGGTGTGCGCATGGCTATCTCGCCGTCATATAGTTTGCTGAGCTGACGCGGTTTAACGGGGCTCACTCCTGCCGAGAATATTATGCTCTCACCTTTCTTGATGGGAATCTGGAAATAGCCCGGCACCCAGAGGTCCTCAGTGTAGGGCACGCCCCGCTCCATGTCTTTGACATATTCTATGCCGTTGTACCAGTTGGGCTCGTCAACCCATTCCGGCTTGCGGGAGAACTGCATGTAAAGTTTCGGGAAACCGTCGTAGAGGCATGTGCCCACGCCGTTCTCAACCGGTTCTATCCGGCGGTTGATGGCATCATTGGCAATGCAGAGCTCGTTGCTCTCGCGGAATGCCAGAAATGGTCGGAACTGCAATGTGGTGGCTGAATGTGCCTCGACAAGTGTGTAGCGGATCAGTATGCGGTTCTCATGCGAGATGAATATTTTCTCTTTGGTGAGTATCACGCCGCCCACACGGTAGGTGGTTCTGGGAACGCTCTCGCAGTCAAACTCGCGGATGTATTTATGTCCGTTGGGGCTGTAGACACCTCCCTGATAGCGGTGCAGTCCCAGATTGAACGGAGCGCCGTGCTGAATGACTGTCTCATCGAGCGAAGACAGCAATACATAAGGTTTGTTGCCCATTTCAGGGACGGGAATCACCAGTAATCCGTGCTGCTTGCGGGTGTTGCATCCGGGGAGCGTTGTACAATGATAGGCCCCCGCCTGGTTGGTGCGCAGCATTTCCTTGGGTAGCGACTGTTCCAGATTGATAAGCTGGTTCTTGTCGAATTTCAGGTAGCTCATTTAAAGATATCGTGGTTATGGAAATAGATTGTTGTAAAACGATGCTTTCCGTCATATTGCCGGTCTTGATGTCGCTGTCTGATAACAACAAACTGCCCGCGTCACCCGGCCGAAACCCGATGGTGCGGTGAGGAGAAAGACTGAAAAAACATGACCGGAAAGGTCTTTGTGCGAAATTAACAACAATTTGAGGAACCTGCAAATATTTTCGGATTAAAAAACTCTTGTGCCGGAAATTAATTGTAGGAGCCAGTGAAAACATGCTCAAAAGCAGTGTTTGACAACAGAAACACAACGCCTTTTATGCGCCATCTCAAGTCCTGCGGCCCGGAGGGCGACATATATCCCTGAGCAATATTCCAGCCATATATTATTGTGCGCTTTCATGGCGTTGCAAGGCGAAATTCCGGTGTTTTTTGAAAAATTCGTGAAAAAAATCCTGAAAAATTTGGTAATCCGAAAAAAGTGCGTAACTTTGCAGCGCTTTCGGCGAGAAAGGGCGCTTAGCTCAGCTGGTTCAGAGCGTCTGCCTTACAAGCAGAGGGTCGGGG